>JBFIDS010000024.1:0-16042 GCA_041603715.1 Paraconexibacter sp.
CGGGAGCGCGACCGCGAGCTCGGCCTCACCTACGACCGCCCGCGCGATTGGCGCCGAGCGCGACGCGAGGGTTCGCTCGTTCTCACGAGCCCGGACCGGGCGGTGACGCTCGCGGTCTCCAGCCCGGGACGGCGCGTGGACGCCGCCGAGCTACGCCGTGACGCGATCGCGACGATCCGCGACTCCTACCGCAGCGTGGAGGAGGTCGGGCGCGCGCCCGGGCGCTTCGGGCAGCGCCGGACGCAGTCGGTCGAGCTGCTCGGGACGTCGAGCGGCGGCCGCGGGTTCCGGGCGCTCGTGATCGCCGCGTCGGGGCCGGAGAAGACCTACGTCGCCACGCTCTTCAGCGGGCGGACCCCCTCGGTCGCGCGCCTCGCGGAGGCGCGGGTCGTCCTGCGGTCGATGCGCTTCACCGGCAGCTGAGCGTTTCGTGCCGCCCTGGATGTGGATCCGACGGCTCGAGAGCCCTGTGAATCCACATTCACACCTGTGCGACCCGCGACGCGGCCGTGTCGTCGTCCGCGACGCCGAGATCGGCGCCGACCCGTCGGACCCCCGCGCCGGCGACCGCTCGGCGTGGCCGCGCCGAGCAACGCCTCCGGGCAGCGCGGAAAGGGCGCCGCTCACGCCTCCAGACGCACCGGCACCGTCGTGAGCTGATTGATGAAGATCGCCTGCGCGAACCTCGGCTCGCCGTCGAGGTTCATCGCCGGGTAGCGCTGGAGGATCTCCTCGAACATGATCCGCAGCTCGAGCCGCGCGAGGGCGGTGCCGAGGCAGAAGTGCCGACCTCCGGCCCCGAACGCCTGGTGCTCCGGGCAGCGGCGCACGTCGAAGCGGTCCGGGTCCTCGTAGACCGTCTCGTCACGACCCGACGACGGGTACCACATGACGACCTTGTCGCCCTTCTTGATGGTCACGCCGCCGAGCTCCGTGTCCTCGGTCGCCGTCCGGCGGAAGTGCGCGAACGAGGGGAACATCCGCAGCGCCTCCTCGACGGCGTCGGGGATCCGCTCGGGCTCGGCGAGGAGGATGTCGCGCTGGTCGGGGTTCTCCATGAGGGCGCGCATGCCCTGGGAGAAGACCGCCTTCGTGGAGTCGTTGCCCGCGGTCATGAGGAGGATGAAGCCCATGACGATCTCCCACTCGGTGAGCTGCTCGCCGTCGACCTCGGCCTCGACGAGGACGGTCGTCAGGTCGTCGGTGGGGTTCTCCTTGCGCTGGGCGATGAGCGCCTGGCAGCGCTGCACGATCTCCGGCATGTCGCGCTCCATGACGGTCGCCGGGCCCTCCGGATTCTGATCGGGGTCGTCGGCGGCGACGAGCGCGTTCATGAGACGTGCCCAGATGGCGTCGTCCTCGGGGTCGATCCCCATGAACCGGCCGATGACGCGGGAGACGATCGGCTGCGCGATGTCCTCGACGAGGTCGCAGGTCTCCCGGCCCTTCACGCTCTCGAGCACGTCGATCGTGATCTCGCGGATCGTGTCCTCGTGCTCGGCGATCCGCCGCGGGGTGAAGCCGCGCTGGAAGAGCGCCTTGATCCGATCGTGCTTCGGCGGGTCCATCCCGATGAACATGCCGTTCTGCACCTCGAGCGGGAAGAACTTCGCCGGGTTGGCGAGGAAGCCGCCGATCTCGGACGAATAGGTCGACCAGTCACGGCTGACGGTGTGGATGCCGTCCTGGGTCGTGACGGACCAGAAGCCGCCCTCCTCCGGGTAGTCGGACATCCCCGAGCTCCAGTGCACGGGGCACTCGGCACGCATGCGGCGGAACTGCTCGAGGGGCGGGCCCTCGGACCAGTGCTCGCGGTCGGCGACGCGGAGCTGGTCGAGCGAGGTGTCGGTGGAGGACATGGCAGCACTTTCGCCCACATTTGACACAGTGTCAAGTTGCGGTGTCCTGGACTGCCCGGCGCGCCTCATCGAGCACGACGACGGCGGGAAGGTGCTCAAGCTCCGCTCCGAGGCGAGCGGGCCTGATGCGTCGGCCGCGGCGCAAGCCGATCCGGTGGTAGAAGCGGTCGGGAGCGGGTACACGAGAACGGTCTGCACACGACCCGAGAGGTGAGCCCGATGGCGAAGAACCACGGATCCTCCGTGAAGGACGACGAGCTCTACGAGAAGCTCCGCGACGAGGGCAACAGCAAGGAGAAGGCGGCGCGGATCGCCAACGCGAAGGCGGGCGGCACGAACGTGGGCCGCAAGGGCGGCAAGGCGCAGGACTACGAGGACCGCACCGTCGACGAGCTGCGCGAGCGCGCGGCGGAGCTCGACATCGAGGGCCGCTCGAAGATGGACAAGGGCGAGCTCATCGACGCGCTGCGCAACCACTGAGGATCGGGGCCCGGGGGCGCCGGCGCCCCCGGGCTGAGACCAGGTAGAGACACCCGACGTCGCCCGGACGCGTACCGTCGCGGGCATGGCCCGTCTGCGCCGGCTGCTCGAGAGCGCCGTCACGAAACTCGACGAGATCGGCGAGCGATCGCACGCTGCCGACGTCGCGAAGCTCACCCCCGCCCAGCGTGAGCGCTACGAGCACTGGGAGGCGCGCGGTGCGGCAGCACGGGCCGGCGTCCCCGAGCACGAGATGGAGGACGCCCGGCTCGTCGGCGTGGTCCTGCAGGGCGCGGCCGGCGAGGTCGTGCACGGGGTGCGCAAGGCGCCGCGAGGCCCGGAGCCGCTCGAGGATCCCGACGCGTGGACGGAGCGCATGCGGGCCGAGCGGACCGCCCGCGACGAGGTCCGGGCCGCCTACCTCGCCCCGGAGCGCCACCCGGTGCGCATCATCCGAGTCGCGACGCGCGGCGCCTCGCAGGTGCGCGAGGTCGCCGAGCACCTCGCCACGAGCGGTCTCGCCGCCCGCCCCGACCTCGTCTACGGGGCGGCGAGGGTGCCCGACCTCATCGATCCGGGGCGGATGGGCAAGGAGAGGGGCGGGCTCGTGGAGTGGGACGTCGTTCACGCCGCCGTCGACCCGCTCCCGCCCTGCGCGCCGGCTGCGGTCACCACACTCGACGCGAGGGACCTGTGGGTCGCGCGACGGCCCGGCGATCCCGCGCCCCTCGACGAGGACCTCGCGCTCGACGTGCTCGCTCGCGCGGGCGTCGGACCGCAGGCGACGATCGCCGTCGCGCGGGACACGGTGATCGACAAGATCTCAGGCGCCGGCGAGGAGGGCACCTCGAGCATCCTCGCGCAGGTCCGCGGCGTCCATCTCCTCGTGCCGCCCGGGGCCACCGACGAGGCGGTGCGCGCGGCCTGTGAGACGCCGCGGCCCTGGGACCTCCCCGCCGGCCCGCCCGAGGGGCTCGTCGTCGACGTCCTGCAGTGGGACGCGCTCGCGCAGGCCGTGCACCCGGTGCGTCAGCATCGCCCCATCGTGCCCTCGCCCTTCCCGCACCTGCCGCTCACCCCTCAGGAGCTGCTGCGCTCCTACCTGGAGATCGTGGGGATCGACCCCGCCGACACGTACGCCGCCCAAGTGACCCACGACCGGCAGTTCGACCTCATGAGCCGCACGAGCACCCGCTGGGGGGTCCGGCGCACCGGCGGCGGGCCGAAGCTGCCGTGCGCCGACGGGAAGGAGCGCCGGCGGATGGCCGGCGGTCACCACATCGTCGTCGCCTACCGCGACCATCCCCGCTACGTCGAGGGCCGCGCGCGCTTCGATGTCTACGCCGAGCGTGAGCTGCAGGCGCACCTGCGGCGCAACCTCGGGCTCCGGCCGCCGGTGCCGCGTCCACCGAACCGGCTGGAGCGCACGCTCGAGCGCGTCGGCGACGTCTACGAGTTCTTCGCGATGGAGCCGGGCTACGTGGACGACTTCGTCGCTCCGCGCTACTGCTGGCCGCCGGTGGGCCGGTGACGGATCCCGACGTCGAGCACCGCGGCTGGGCGATCGGCGGTCCCGGCTCGCGGCTGCGGCGGACCCGCAACCCTCTGCTCGGGCTCCTCGCTCTCGTGCTCATCGCCGGCGGAACCGCGGCGGCGACCGTCGGCACCGTGCGGCTCGTGCTCGAAGCCGGCCCCGACGACTCCCGGATCCTCGTGCGCGGCACCGTCGCCGCCCTCGACGGCCCCAGCACGCCGCCGGCCGTGTTCGTCACGCCGGGAGCCGAGAGGATCACGGTGTGGCTGCGAGCGGGCGGGCTCAGCAACGTGCGCGACACGGTCGTCGCCGGAACGTCGTGCGATCTCGTGCGCGCCGACGGGACGACGACGCGGATCCGCGGGAGCCGTCAGGGGGCGTCGGTCCAGACCGACGACCACGCGACGATCGGGGCGGCGACGTCGGGTCCCGGGGCCAACGCCATCGCATGCCGCCATGTGCCGTTCGGCCGCATCGGCCGCCGGGGGCGGCTGCGGCGCGAACGGCCCTACATCGTGGAGCGGGGGAGCCCCGGCGATGGGATGCGCGGCATGTGGCTGCTCTTCCCCGGGATCGGTGCGGTGGTGGCCGGCGTCCCCGTCGCGCAGCGCTGGCGGGCGGGACGACTGCGGCCTGCGTGACCCTCGTCGACCGACGCGAGGAGCGCCGCCGGGCGGCCCGGCGGGCGCGACGCCGTTACGTCGTTGCCCAGCGCCCGACCGTGCGCTCGGCTTGCAGGCCGGGCAGGTGGGCGCGCAGGACGCGCAGGAACCACAGCTCCTGCTTGGAGCGCACGGGCGGGTCGAGCTCGCCGCGTGCCCCCTCGAACTCCTCGTCGCTCACGAGCGCGTCGACCGCCTCGGCGAGCACGTCGCGCGCGCCGCTGCCGTCGCCGAACTCGGCCTTGTCGCGCCAGAGGATCTCGTCCGGCAGCCAGCCGTGGAAGGCCTCGCGCAGGAGCGCCTTCTCCGCCGTGCCGCCGGTCGTGCGCTTGAGGGCCGGCGGGATCCTCATCGCGACGTCGATCACCGCGCGGTCGAGGAACGGGACGCGCGCCTCGAGGCCGTGGGCCATCGTCACGCGGTCGCAGCGCTGCAGGTTGAGGTCGTGGAGGCCCTCGAGCGTGCGGACGAGCTCGGCGTGCAGCGCCTCGTCGTCGAGGTCGCGGACGTAGGCGTAGCCGGCGAACAGCTCGTCGGCGCCCTCGCCGGTGAGGACGACCTTCACGTGCTCGGCCGCGGCGCGCGCGAGGAACAGGTTCGGGACGGCCGAGCGCACGAGCGAGGGGTCGAAGCTCTCGATGCAGCGCACGACCTCGGGGACCGCGCCGAGGGCCTGATCGGCGTCGTAGGTCGTGTGGTGGTGCTCGGTGCCGAGGAAGTCCGCGACGGTCCGTGCGGCGACCGCGTCCGGGGATCCCTCGGTGCCGACGGAGAAGGTCGGGAGCCGCTCCCCTCGTTCCGCGGCCACGCGCGCGGCGACGGCGGCGACGATCGAGGAGTCGAGTCCGCCGGAGAGGAAGACGCCGATGCGAACGTCGCCCATCATCTGCCGGCGGACGCTGCCCTCGAGGGAGTCGGCGATCTGCGCGATGATCGCGTCGCGGTCGGCGCCGCTCACGTCCGCGGGCTCACGCAGCTCGGCGGGGACGACGGAGGCGAAGCGCCTCAGCCCGTGCTCGGGGGTCCAGCAGCACCCGGGCGGGAACGGCTCGACGTAGGGCAGCGACGCATCCGCGAACGCCCGCATCTCCGAGGCGAACCGCACGCCGCCGCGCGGGTCGCGCGTGGGCGGGGTCCAGTAGAGCGGCTTGATGCCGACCGGGTCGCGCGCCGCGACGAAGTGACCGGCGTCGTCGGCGGCGCAGAAGGCGAACATGCCCTCGAGCTGGGCGAGAGCCTGCGGGCCGTCGCGGCCGATGAGGTGCAGCGCGACCTCGTTGTCGGACTCCGTCTCGAAGGCCGTCCCGGAGAGCTGCGCGCGGATGTCCGCGTGGTTGTACACCTCGCCGTTGCCGACGAGATGGAGGCCGTCCTCGCCCGGGCCGAGCGGCTGGTGCCCGCCGTCGAGATCGACGATCGAGAGGCGCCTGTGCCCGAGCCACGCGTGCCCGAGGTCGACGGTGCCGTGGTCGTCCGGACCACGATGGGTGAGTCGCTCGAGCATCCGCTCGAGCTGCTGGGCCTGATTCTTCTGTTGACCGTATTCGGCGACGATTCCGCACATATGCGGGCGGTCATACCCTGTTTCGATGGCCGGCGAACCTGCCCGATCCCGGGCGGCGCCGTGACGGCCGCCGCGGCAGCCGTAGGGTGCGGGCCATGGACCTCCGGCCCGCCGTGCGCCCGCCGCGACTGCCCGCCCACCGCGTCCCGCCCGAGGGGGACGCGGCCGACGCCGATGAGCTCGACCTCCACGAGACGCAGGCCGCGTTCGGCGCCGACGTGATCGTCGCGGCGCGCCGCGTGCGGATCGAGCAGAGTCGTCTGGGCGGTCTGCGGCTCGCGGCAGGGAGCCTCGCCGAGCTCGACGTCACCGACACCGAGCTCGACGGGGGCGATCTCTCGAACGTCGTGGCGCGCCGCGGCTCCCTGCGCCGGGTCGAGCTGCTCCGCGTGCGGGCCGTCGGCTTCGGCCTCGAGGAGGGCACCGCGCAGGACGTCCGGATCGACGACGGGACGATGATGCTCGCGTCGTTCGCGAGCGCGGGTCTCGAACGCGTCTCCTTCGAGGGGGTCAACCTCCGCGAGGCGACCTTCGCCGAGGCTCGGATGCGCCACGTGACCTTCGACGGATGCGACCTCACGGGCGCCGACTTCCGCGGCGCCCGCCTGCGCGAGTGCGCGATCCGCTCCGCGACGCTCGACGGCGTGATCGGGATCGAGTCCCTGCGGGGGGTCTCGATGCCGTGGCCCGACGTCGTCGCCTCGGCGGGGGCGCTCGCCGGTGCCCACGGGATCGAGATCGAGGACGCCGAGGACGACCGCTTCAGCTGAAGACGGCCTCGTACTCGGCGCCGCCCGGGCCGAGCCCGACGGGCACGAGGAACAGGTCGAACGCGCCGAGCGCGTCGTGGGTGATCGGGTGGGTCGCCTGGTGGAGGCGCAGGCGATCGGGTCCGCGGAACAGCAGCGAGAACGGGAGTCGTCCGTGATCGCCGGGCGGCGCCGCCGCGGGCGTCGCGGCGACGAGGGTCAGCGGCACCGCGTGCACGACGCCGGACGCGTCGGTCGCGCTGGCCGTGAACGTCGTGTCGATCAGCGGGGTGAAGGTCTCGACGGTGAAGGTCTCGAGCATCGCCTCAGAGCGTGACGCGTCGTCGCGTCGTCGCGCGGCGGCCCTGTCGGTCGGTCGTCGTGACGCGCAAGGTGTAGTCGCCGCGCGGGACCGTGCGTCGCGTCGGCAGCGGGACGCGGACGCCGAAGCGGCCCTTGAGGCGCCGGCCCGCGCTCCCGAGCACGACACCGTCGCGCAGGAGCGACGCGCGCACCGAGACGATGCCCTGCCCGCGGGCGACGCGGATGTCCGCGCTGAGGACCCCGCCGCGGCGGGCGACGGTCGCGGCGAGCACCTTGCGCGGCGCGGCCTTCTTCTTCTTCTTCTTCTTCTGTTCGGTGGTCCCGTCACCGGATTCGTGGGCGACCGCCTGCATCCCGTCCGCGGCGGTCACCGGGACGACGGCGGCGGCCGTCGGAGCCGCGTCGGCCGGCCGGCCGGGCTCGTTCGTCTGCGCCATCGGCTCGGGCGCGGTCTCGGCGGCCTCGTCGACCGGGACCGACCGGTCGACGACGACCTCGTAGAGCTGCGCCCCCGCCCCTCCGCCCACGGGGACGATGAACAGCGAGAATTCGCCCAGCGTCGCGTGGCGGACCGTGTGCGTCCCCTGCATGAGCACCGTCGCGCGTGGACCCTCGAAGAGCAGCGCGAAGACGTCGTCGTGCCCGGCGTACTTCGGCTCACGTGCCGCCCGCGCGAGATCGGTGACCTCGACGAGGCGCAGCGCGACGCTCGTTCCGTCCGCCCCGAGGATCGTGAAGGCGCTGCCGACGAGCGACGTGTACGAGGACCGGCGCAGGTGGGTCCGGCTCACGACCGCGAGCGCGGGGCTCACGAAGCGTGTGGAGCCGGCGATGACGGCGAGCGCCGCCGTCGCGCCGGCCGCCTGTACCGCGGTCCGGCGGGTGATGCTGGCCCGCTCATCGACGGGTCCGGTCGTCGGTTCCCTCATGTCTCCGTCTCCTGGTCGCCCGCCGGGGTCGGCGGGTGCGCGTAGAGGTCGTAGGCCCCGGCGTCGCTCACGGGGACGAAGCCGAGCCGGGCGTAGAGCGCGCGGGCGCGGTTGCCCTTCTCGACGTGGATCGTCACCGGGAGTCCCCGACGGTCGCCCTCGTCGAGTACCGAGCGCAGGAGCGCCGTCCCCGCACCGGACCCGCGGAACTCCGGCAGCAGCGCGATATCGACGATGCGGATCTCGTCCGCGGCGCGGTCGACGTACAGGCGCCCCGCGGGACGGCCGCCGACGAGGACGACGGTCCGCTCGGTGCCGGGCCGCTGCTCCTGCCAGTAGGCGTCCTGAGCGTCGAACTGCATCGCCACGAACGAGGCCTTCTGCGCAGGCGTCCACGGCACCGCGGCGAGCTCCTCCTCGCGGGTGCTCGCGTACACGCGCGCGAGGAACGCCCGGTCGGCACCGGGCTCCACGGGCCGCAGTGCGACCTCAGGTGCGAGGAGGGAAGACACCCTGGAGCGCGATGGCGAAGTAGAAGGTGAGGTACGGCTGGAGGTTGTTGTGCGGCTGGTCGCCCCCGGCCGGAGCGAGGGCCTCGGGGGCGAGGTCCACGTTGGGCGAGGCCTGGTAGAGCGTGCCGCCGCTCGAGTTCGCGAAGCTCGCACTGGGGCCCGGCACGTTCGTGTCCGCCGGGTCGACCGTGTTCGCCCGCATCTGATGGGCGTGCGCGGGGATCTCCGACTCGAGCAGGGTGACCGTCTCCGAGCCACCGGTCTCGCCGAGATCGTGCAGCGAGAGCCCGGGACCCTGACCGGGGTGCATCGGCGCGCGTCCCTGCAGGTCGGGAAGGGCGAAGTTCGACTTGCCGTTGCCGCCGTAGGTCGTCCCGAGGAGCGAGAACAGCGCCGTGTTCTGGGACAGCGGGAGGAGCTGGCCGTCACACCACGCCCAGCCCTTGGGCGCGAAGTTGAACGGGAAGATCCGGATCTCTGCGACGAAGGGGTCAGCCATGGCTCACGTGGGGGAGGGGAAGATGCCGAACAGCGAGATGATGAAGTCGACGCACAGGTAGGGCTGGAAGTTGTTGTGGGCCTGGGATCCTCCGGTGCTCGTCGCCGCCTGCGCGGACATCGCAGCGTTCGCCGAGTCGTTCAGGTACGGCGTCACGTTGAACGACGACGCGGGGACGTTGCTGCCGGGCGTGATCGCGGTGCCCCCGGTCGTCGTCGCGAGGAGCGGGTGGCTGTGGGCGGGGATCTGGTTGACGGTCAGCGTGATCTCCTCGGCGCCGCCGGTCTCGGCGAGGATGAATCCGTTTCCCTGGTGGATGGGGATCCGCCCCCGCATGTCCGGGAGCGCGAACGTGGACTGCCCGTCCCCGCCGTAGGTCGTGCCGATGAGCTGGAACAGCGTCTCGTTCTCGCTGATCGGCAGCAGCTGGCCCTCGCAGAACATCCATCCGGCGGGCGCGAAGTTGCCGGCGAAGATCCTGATCTCTCCGACGTAGGGTTGTGCCATCGCGTGCTCGGTCTCCTAGTTGGGGCTCGGGAAGATGCCCTGCAGCGCGATGCACACGGACAGCGTCAGGAACGGCTGCATGTTGAGGTGCGCCTGCGAGCCGCCGCTGTTCGTGATCGTGCCGGCGCTCATCGACGTGAGCGCCGCCGCGGGGCCGTAGGCGTTGTTCGCGCCGCCGAGGACGCGGCCGCTCGGGTCGCTGCTGCCACCCGTCGCCGCGGACGAGCCACGGGCGACGTGGGTGTGCGTCGGCAGCTCGGCGATCGACACCGTGTGCGCCTGCTCGCCGCCGCGCTCGCCGAGGGTATGACCCGATCCGACGTGGATGGGCGTGCGGCCCCGCAGGTCCGGGAGTGCGAAGTTGACCCGCCCGTCCCCTCCGAACGTCGTCCCGAGGAGCGAGAACAGCGCCTGGTTCTGGTTGATCGGCAGGAGCTGCCCGTTGCACAGCGCCCAGCCCTTGGGGGCAAAGACGAAGCTCATGAGGCGGATCTCCGCGAGAAAGGGCTCAGCCACGGCGGTCCCTCCGGTCGGTGTCGTGGGGGGTCACGGGCACGTCGTCCCCGATCCGGTGAAGCCGCCCCCCGTCGGGAAGCTGACGGCGGTGCTCACGGTCGCGCCCGCGTTGTTCCCGGCGACGAAGGCGTTCACCTGGTTGCCGCCGTTGTCCGCCGGTCCCGCGTAGCCGGGCAGCCGGAACGTCGTCGCCTGGCGCTGGCGCAGCCGGATGTCGCCGGCTCCCGCGTCATCGGTCCCGCCGGTGGCGACGGAGTTGCCGGTGATGACCGCGCACGCCTGGAACGTGTCGCCCGGGATCGTGCCGATGTTGAACTCCATCCCGCGGCGGGCGAGCGACAGCGCCGGGTTGTTCCCTGGCTGTTCGATCGTGTTCCCGGTCACCGTCGTGTTGATGTTGCCCGCCGTCGCCGCGGCCCCGCCGCCGGCGACGACCTCGATGCCGCTGAAGTTGTACTGGCGGATCTGGTTCCCCGACACCGTCCACGTCGTCGTGCCCGTGTCGACGTTCTGGATCTTCAGACCGTCACCCTCGACGGATCCGGAGTTCGCGACGCCGCTGACGCCGATCACGTTGTTCGTGAAGGTGCCGGTCTGGTTCGTCGGGCCGGTCGAGTTGACGATGAGCACGGCGTGCGACAGGGCGTCGCGGAACGTGTTCCCGTCGATCGTCATCGTCGTGTCGCCCCCGGCGCCCCCGCCCTGGAAGAGCGAGACGCCGCCGCCGCCCGTGGCGATCGCCGGGTGGTTGTTCGAGAACGCGTTGCCGGTGAGCACGAGGTCGCCGGTCCCGGAGCCGTTGTGGCTGTACTGGAGGAGGTCACCACGCGCGCCGGTGAACGTGTTGTTCGTGAACGTCGCGCGCAGCTGGCTCGCGCCCGCGAGCGTCTCGAGGCGGACGCCGTCGTTGCCACCCGTGGTGCTGTTGAGCCCGATCGTCGTCCCCGTCATCGTGAGCCGGTTCAGGGACCCGCTCGTGTTCACGACGGCGAGGTTGTCGGCGTAGCCCCCGCTGAAGCTCGACGACGTGATCGCTGCCGAGCCCGTGAGGTCGGTGAACCGGGCGCTCGCGTCGTTGAACGGCGTCGCGTCGTTCGTCCCGTTCGTGCCGTTCACGGTCACGCCCGAGAGCGTGAGCCCGCGGACGCTGTCGCCGCGGATCCCGTAGTTGGCGTGGCCCGAGATCGTCACGGCGGTGAGGCTCGGTGCCTGCGTGTCCTGCAGGACGACGCCCGTCCCCTCGGGCGTGACCGACGAGCTGTCGGCCCCCGTCGTGTTCTGGATCGTGCCGCCCGAGCCGGCCGTCCCGGTGCCGGTCACGGTGAGGCCGCCGGAGCTGCCGGTCGAGTCGAGGACGATGCCGTTCGGGCCGCCGTTGGCCGAGATCCGCTGGAACGTCAGTCCGCTCCCGCCGATCGTCGTGTTCGCGACGTTCAGCGCCGCGACCCCGGCGTTCGTCCGGTCGATCGTGTTCCCCGCGCCGGTGACCGTGATCGTCCCGCCGCCCGTCGCGGCCAGGCCCGCCCCGGTGGTCGTGTCGACGTCGAGACCGCCGCCGGTGAACGCGATCGAGTGCCCGCCGTTGCCCGCCGCCGAGATCGCGGGCGACGTCCCGGTGCCGAGCGTCTTCGTCGCGTTCGAGAACGTCGTGGAGCCGCCGGAGTTCCCGGACAGGGCGATGCCGCCGCCGCCGTCGGGGCCGTCGGTGATCGAGCCGGAGACGGTCACCGCGCCGCCCGTGCGGCCGGTGATCTCCGCGCTCGCCCCGGTGCCGTCGCCGATCGCGCCGGGATAGGTGACGGTGCCGCTGCCGCCGTCGAGGTCGAACGCGATCCCCGCGGCGCCCGAGAGCGTGCCGCCGGTCGCGGTGAACTCGCTCGTGCCGATGTTGTCGAGGTTGATCCCGTCGCCGCTGCTGTTCGTCGAGCTGACCGTCTGCAGGCCGAGGGTCAGTCCGGTGACGTTGCGCACGTCGATCGCCGGCCCGCCGGTCGCGGTGATGTTCCGCGTTCCCGAGCCCAGGCCGAGGCCGGCCGCGGTGTCGACGAACAGGGCGGCCGTCGCGCCCGACGTCGTCGTGAGCGCGAGGTCGACGCCGCTGTCGTCCCCGAGCTTCGGGGTCCCGGTGGTCGTGACGAGCGAGACGCCACCGGACGGCGATGCGGTGACCGTGACGTCGTCGATGACGCTCGCGCCGAGGTCCGTCTCGATGACGTCGAGGCCCCTGGCGCCCGCGGTCGTGACGCTGATCGTGCCGGAGTCGGCGAAGACCACGGTGCCCGCGTTGTTCACGCGCACCCCGGTCGCACCGACGGTCGAGACCGTGAGGTCGGAGACGCTCGTCGTCCCGGTCGTCCCGTCGAGCTCGAGGCCCGGCTGGGTCCCCGGGGTGCCCGTGTCGGCGACGACGATGTCGTCGATCGTGCTGTCGTTCACGCCGGCGCCGCCGGCGATGCCGCCGCCCGCGCCGCTCGGGTCGATCGCGAGTCCGCGGACCGTCGCCCCGGAGGCGAGGACGACGACGTCCTCGCCGGAGGCCGTGAGCGTCGGGCGGTTCGCCGTGACGGCGGCGCGCAGCACGTCGGCGCCGATCTGCAGCGTCGCGCGCTCACCGAGCAGCCGGCCGTTCGTGTCGAGGGCGAAGCCGCTGTCGAGGCCCGTCGTCGTGTTGTTCCCGTCGAAGACGTAGGTCGTATCGCCGGCACCCGAGGCGGTCTCGGCCTCGGCGAGGGTGTCGAACGCGCCGTCGGAGGTGCCGTCGCCACCTGCGGGCGCGCTGTTGTCGACGTACCAGACCTGGTCGAGGAGGGTGACGTTCACCGTGCCGACCGAGCTCGCCACGCCGTCGGAGACGGTGTAGGTGAAGGAGTCGGCCGTGTCGCCGTCGTCCGGGTGGAAGGTGAAGTTGCCGTCGGCCTCGATCGTGACGCTGCCGCCGCCCGTCGTCGCCTTCGTCTCGGCGGTCGCGACGAGGCTCGCCGGCGGCGTGTCGACGTCGGTGTCGTTGGCGAGGACGGACCCGGTGATCTGCCGGCCGGCGCCGGCGCCCTTCGACGTGCCGACGAACAGGCCGGTGTTGCCGACCGCGTCGAAGCTGTCGGTGACGGCGACCGGTGCGTCGGAGACCCCGTCGACGGTGATCGTCACCGTCGCGGTCGACTGCGCTCCGGCGCCGTCGGCCATCGTGTACGTGAACGTGTCGGTATCGCTCTGGCCCGTCGAGAGGCCCTGGAAGGCGGCCGGCGGCGTGTAGGTGAAGCCGCCGTTCGCGCCGATCGTCACCGTGCCGCTCTCGGTCGTCGTGCCGGTGAGCGTGAGGCTCCCGTTCAGCCTGACGACGGTCTTCGTGTCCCCGGGGTCGGCGTCGGTGTCGTTGGCGAGCACGCCAGGGGCGGCGCTGACGAGCGCGGTGTCCTCGTCGGTCGTGCCCGTGTCGCCGACGGCGGTCGGCGGGTCGTTGACGGGCGTGACGGCGATGCCCCGGGTGGCGGAGCCGGTTGCCCCGCCGGGTGAATCCGTCACGGAGAAGGTGATCGTGCGGTTGAGCGTCGACGGGCCCTCGCTCGTGTTCGCGTAGGTCACGGTGCGCAGCGCTGCCTGGTAGCCCGCGACCGTCGCGAGACCCGTGATCGTGAGCGTGTCACCGACGAACGACGCGCTCAGGCCGCTGCCGAGCGGGAGGGCGAGGACGTCCTGCCCGGAAGCGAAGTTGGATGTGACCGCGACCGACGCACCGCTGATCATCGTCGAGTCGGGATCGGTGACGGCGAGGGCGTCGTCGATCGCGACGGGGCCGTCGTTCTCGGTGTAGGCGAGCGGCGCCACGGTCGTCGTGAGACGCGGCGGGTCGTTGACCGGCGTGACGTCGATCGTCCTCGTCCCGGCCGGTCCGGGGCCGTCGCCGTCGTCGGCCCGGTAGGAGACCGACGTCGTCGTCGTCGGGGCGTCGGCGGTGCTGCTGAACGTCACCGAGCGCAAAGCGGTCTGGTAGGCGGCGATCGTCGCGGTGCCGGTGAGGGTGAGGACGCCGGTGCCGGTGTTGTACGCCCCGGTGATGCCGCTCTGGTCGGTGAAGCCAAGGACGTCGCCGGGATCGAAGCCGGCGGTGAGCTCGACGACCGCGCCCTCGAGGTTCGTGTCGTCGGGGTCGGCGACCGTGAGCGCGCCATCGATCGCGAGCGGCGCACCGTTCTCCGTGTACGCCGTGGCGCCGCCGGTCGTCGTGACCGTCGCGGCGTCGTTCGCCGCGCCGATCGTGATCCCGCGGGTGGCGCCCGTCGACGTCGCACCCTCCGCGTCGGTGGCGGCGAACGTGACCGTGCGGGTGAGCGGGGACGGGTTCGCCGAGGAGTTCGCGTAGGTGACCGTCCGCAGCGCGGCCTGGTAGTCGGCCGCGCTCGCCGTGCCCGTGAGGGTGAGGACGCCGGTCCCGGGGTCGTAGGACCCCGCGATACCGAGCATGTTGGTGTAGGCGAGGCCGTCCTGGGCGGTGTTGAGGTTGGCCGTGATCGACACGGTCGCCCCGCCGATCTGGGCCGAGTCGGGGTCGGCGACGGTGACCCCGGGATCGACCGCGACCGCACCGGCGAGCTCGGGGTAGGCGAGGTCCGCGACGGTCGTCTTGAGGGTCGGCGCGTCGTTGACGGCGGTGATCGCGATGTCGCGCGTCACCGTGGTGCTGTCGACGTCGCCGTCGTCGACGGTGAACGACACGGTCTTCGCGGTGAGCGGGTCGTCGCCGACGTGCTCGAACGTGATCGAGCGCAACGCGGTCTGGTACTCGGCGAGCGTCGCGGTGCCGGTGAGGGTCAGGATGCCGGTCCCGGAGTCGTAGGCGCCGGTGATGCCGCTCTGGTCCACGAATCCGAGGGCGTCCTCGATCTCGTGCCCGGCCGTGACCGCGACGGTGGCACCCTCGAGGTTCGCGTCGTCCTGGTCGCTCACGGTGAGTGCGCCGTCGACGACGGTCGCCGGGTCGTTCTCCGTGTACGCGAGGCTCCCGGCCGAGCTGGTGAGCACGGGCGGATCGTTGACGTCGGTCACGGTGATCGTGAACGGCTCCTCGCGGGTGAGCCCGCCGGAGTCGGTCGTGCGCAGGCGGACTGAGTAGGACGACTTCGTCTCGAAGTCGAGGTTCGCGGCGGCGCGCAGCGCGCTGCCCGACACGGTGAACGAGGCGTTGTCGACGTCCCCGGCGCCGCTCACGAGGCTGTAGGCGTGGGAGTCGCCGGCGTCCGGGTCGACGGTGGACAGGGACCCGACGAGGGCGTTCGCCCCCTCGTTCTCGGCGATCGCGGTGCTCGAGAGGTCGAGGTCGGTGGGCGTCTCGTTGACGTCCGTGACGGTGATCGTGAACGCCTGCTCGTGCGTGAGTCCTCCGCCGTCGGTGACGCGGAGGCGCACCGAGTACGAGGACTTCGCCTCGAAGTCGAGGTCGCCCGTCGTTCGCAGCGCGCTCCCGGAGACGGTGAACGCGGCGTTGTCGGCGTCGCCGGCTCCGCTGACGAGGCTGAAGGTCCTGCTGTCCCCGGCGTCCGGGTCGGTCGCGCCGAGCGACCCGACGAGGGCGGCGGGGCCCTGGTTCTCGGGGAGCGTGGTGGGGACGAGAGTGATCGCGGAGGGCGCCTCGTTCACGTCGGAGACGGTGATCGTGAACGCCTGCTCGAGCACCCCGCCGCGGCCGTCGGAGACGGCGAGCCGGACGCTGAAGGACGCCTTCGACTCGAAGTCGAACGGGGCGGCGGTGCGCAGCGTGCCGTCGCTCAGGGCGAACGAGGCGTTGTCGGCGTCCCCGGGCCCGGAGGCGAACCCGTACGTGAGCGTGTCGGCGGCATCGGGATCGGTCCCGAGGAGGTTGCCGACCGTCGAGCCCGCCGGGGCGTTCTCCGCGACGCTCGAGCCGGTGAG
>JBFIDS010000025.1:0-15826 GCA_041603715.1 Paraconexibacter sp.
GCCCGCCGCGAGCACGCCCGAGGCTCCCACCGAGCCGACGGCCCGCCCGACGGGCGAGTCCCCGACCGCCCCGGTCCGTGCGAAGGGCGGCGACAAGAAGACGCCCGAGGATCCGCAGGGACCGGTGCTCGGCGAGAAGCCCAAGCCCGGTGCGGGGCCGAAGATCCTCGCGCTCCCCGAGCCTCCGAAGAAGCCCAAGCGCGACGAGTCGGGGAACCTCCCCGGCAACCGTGGCGGCACCGCTGCGGGCGGTCCCGGCCGTCGGCGCGTCGTCATCGACTCCCAGGCCGCCCGCCGTGGCCCCGGTGGCCCCGGCGGCCCGGGTGGTCCCGGTGGCCCCGGACAGGGGCCGCCGCGGCGCCAGCGCCGAGGTCGTCGCCGCCGGGGTACCTACGACGACACGGTGCGCCCGCTCGACCAGTCCGCCCAGAGCGCGACCGACGAGATCAAGGTCAACTCCGGATCGACCGTCAAGGATGTCGCGGAGTACCTCGGCGTGCCCGTCCCCGAGATCATCAAGAAGATGATGAGCCTCGGCGAGATGGCGACGCTCACACAGACCCTCAGCGACGAGGCGATCCAGGTCCTCGCCGACGAGTTCGACAAGAAGATCGAGATCGTCCACGTCGGCGACGAGGCCGACGAGGAGCCGGAGTACGAGGACGACGACGCCGATCTCGAGGCGCGCCCGCCGGTCGTCACCATCATGGGCCACGTCGACCACGGCAAGACATCGCTGCTCGACGCCATCCGCGAGGCGGACGTCGTCACGGGCGAGGCCGGCGGCATCACCCAGCACATCGGCGCCTACCAGGTGCACCACGGCGACAAGATCGTCACGTTCCTCGACACCCCGGGTCACGAGGCGTTCACCGCGATGCGTGCCCGCGGTGCGCGGGTGACGGACATCGCCGTCATCGTCGTCGCCGCCAACGACGGCGTGAAGCCGCAGACCGTCGAGGCGATCGACCACGCGAAGGCCGCCGACGTCCCGATCCTCGTCGCGGTGAACAAGATCGACGTCGAGGGCGCGGACCCGGTCCGGGTCCGCAACGAGATGACGCAGCAGGGCCTGCAGCCCGCGGAATGGGGCGGAGAGACCGAGTTCGTCGACGTCTCCGCGAAGACCCGCGACGGGCTGGAGGACCTCCTCGACACGATCGGCGTCGTCGCCGAGCTCGAGGATCTCCGCGCGAACGCCGACGCGGACGCGTCGGGCGTGGTCGTGGAGTCGAAGCTCGATCCGGGCCGCGGCCCGGTCGCGACGCTCCTCATCCAGCGGGGGACCCTCGAGGTCGGTGACGCGATCGTCGCCGGCCCGCACTGGGGCAAGATCCGCGCGATGAACGACTACCACGGGTCTCGCATCGAGGCCGCCGGCCCGGGCGACCCGGTCGAGGTCCTCGGCTTCGACGGCGTCCCCGACGCCGGCGAGTCCTGCCGCGTCGTCGGCGGCGAGCGTGAGGCCCGCCGCCTCGCGGCCGAGCGCGGCAACCGGCTCAAGACCGAGGCGCTCGCACGTCGCTCCGGTCGCAAGGTGAGCCTCGAGGACGTCTTCAAGAAGGCGTCCGGCGACGGGCTGAAGGAGCTCAACCTCGTCCTCAAGGCCGACGTCTCCGGCTCGCTGGAGGCGTTCGAGGACGAGATCGCGAAGCTTCCGCACGCGGACGTGCACGTGAACATCCTGCGCTCCGGGGTCGGCGGCATCAACGAGTCCGACGTCATGCTCGCGACGGCCTCCGACGCGGTCATCATCGGCTTCAACGTCCGCCCGGTGGGTGACGCCCGCGCGGTCGCCGACCGCGAGGGTGTGGAGATCCGCAACTACTCGATCATCTACAAGGCGCTCGACGACCTCCGCGACGCGATGGAGGGCCTGCTCGAGCCCGAGGAGGTCGAGGAGACGATCGGCACGGTCGAGGTGCGCGCGACGTTCCGCGCGTCGAAGATCGGCACGATCGCGGGCTGCTACGTCACCGACGGTCTCGTGCGCCGTCACTCGCGTGTGCGGATCGTTCGTGACGGGACGGTCGTCCACGAGAGCACGGTCGCGACCCTGCGCCGGTTCAACGACGACGTCCGCGAGGTCACGTCGGGCTACGAATGCGGCATCGTGATCGCCAACTACCAGGACGTCCGGGAGGGCGACGAGCTCGAGGTGTTCACGACGCGTCAGGTCGAGCGCGCGCTCTCCTGACGGGTCGCACACCGTCCAAGGGACCCGTGTCCCCGGCCTACGTCGCCCTTCTCACCGTGCATCTCCACTTCCCCGCCGCGGGGAGCCTGAAGGCCAAGCGCAAGGACCTGCAGTCGGTCAAGGCGCTGCTCCACGGCCGCTTCGGGCTCACCGTGGCGGAGGTCGACCATCAGGACCTGTGGCAGCGCGCGACGCTCGCCGCCGCCCTCACGGGCGGCTCGCCGGCGCGTCTCGATGACGCCGTCGACCGCGTCGAGCGGTGGCTGGAGGAGCGCTTCCCGGACGGCGTGCGCGTCGAGCGTACGCTCGTGTCCTTCGAGGACATCGGCGGTGTAGGGTGAGATCCGACCGCATGAGACGGGTCGACGAGGCCATCCGGGAGGTGCTGTCCGCCGCGCTCACGGGGGGTCTGAAGGACCCGCGGATCGGGTTCGTGACCGTCACGGACGTCCGCGCGAGCCCGGACCTCCGCCACGCCCGCGTCTACGTGAGCGTCCTCGGCGACGAGGCGGCCCGGGCTGCCTCGCTCGACGGCCTCGAGTCCGCCAACGGGTACCTCCAGCGGAGGCTCGGCGAGCAGCTGCGCATGAAGCACACCCCACAGCTCACCTTCCACCACGACGACACCCTCGACCGCGTGCAGCGCCTCGGCGAGCTGCTCGACGAGGACCCGCCGTGAAGCCCGAGGAGGCGGCGGCGCGCGACGCCGTCCTCGCCGAGATCGCGGCCGCGGACCGCTTCATCCTCGTCACGCACGAGAACCCGGACGGGGATGCCCTCGGCTCGCTCGTCGGCATGCACCGCGTCCTCGTCGCGGCCGGGAAGGACTCGGTGATGTACATGAGCGCCGACGAGTTCCCGCTGCCCTACGAGTACCGCTTCTTCCAGCTCGACGGCCTCGTCTCCATGCCCCCCGAGGATCTCGAGGAGCGCACGGTCGTGTTCCTCGACTGCGGGAACATCGACCGCAACCCGGCCGACGTCGTCAAGCGCGAGGGCGCGCACATCCTCAACATCGACCACCACCACGACAACACGCGCTTCGGCACCGTGAACCTCGTCGTCGAGTCGGCCTCGTGCACGACCGAGATCGTGTGGGACCTCATGCGTGAGCTCGGCGTCGCACCCACGCGCGACATCGCCGACGCGCTCTACGTCGGCCTCGTCACCGACACCGGCCGCTTCATGTACGAGAACACCGGCGTGCGTGCGCACCTCATGGCGGCCGAGCTCATCGACGCCGGGGTCGACGTCAACGCCATCTACCGCCGCCTGTACGAGGAGATGCCGTTCGCGAAGCTCGACCTGCTCGGGCGCGGGCTCGGGAACGTCACCCGCCACGACGACGGCGTCCTCACGTTCACCCGGCTGCGCCGGGAGGACTACGAGGCCGCGGGGGCGCTCGAGAGCTACTCCGAAGGCGTCGTCGACCATCTGCGCTCGGTCCAGGGGACGAAGGTGGCCGCCGTCGCGCGGGACATCCTCCCGGGGCCCGACGACGATCCGGACGCCCCGGTGCGCAAGAAGGTGTCGCTGCGCTCCACGGACGCGACGATCGACGTGTCGAGGATCGCGCGGGCCGGGGGCGGGGGAGGGCACCGTCAGGCGGCAGGCTTCACGACCGTTCTCGACGAGGACGCGCTCGTCGACTTCCTGCGCGCAGAGATCCGCGCGCAGCTCGGCTGAGCCGTCCCGACGCCGCCGTGGACGGGGTCCTCCTCATCGACAAGCCCGCCGGCCGGACGAGCCACGACATCGTCGCGGCGATCCGGCGCGAGCACGGCCGGGTCCGGACCGGCCACGCGGGGACGCTCGACCCCTTCGCGACGGGGCTGCTCATCGTCCTGCTCGGCCGAGCGACCCGGGCCCAGCGCTGGCTCATGGGTCTCGACAAGGCCTACATCACCGTCGCGCGCCTGGGCGCGACGTCGACCACCGGGGACCCGGAGGGCGAGATCGTCGTCACCGGGCGCGTCCCGCCCGACCCCCCGCATCTCCCGACCGGCCGGATCACCCAGCGCCCGCCGGCTTACAGCGCGATCAAGATCGGCGGCGAGCGCGCCTACGCGAAGGCACGCCGCGGAGAGGACGTCGTGGTCCCCGAGCGCGAGGTGCAGGTTCATCGCTTCGAGCAGGTCGCGCGCGAGGGCGACCGCGCGACGTTCCTCATCGAGTGCTCCTCGGGCACGTACGTCCGCTCGCTCATCGCGGACCTCGGCGACGCGTACTGCGAGGAGCTGCGTCGCACGTCGATCGGGCCGTTCTGCGTCGAGGACGCCGACCCCGGCCGGGCCCTGGCCCTCGGGGACGTCCTCAGCCTCGTCCTGCCGGTCGTCGAGCTCACCGGGGACGACGCGCGCCGGGCTGGTCACGGCGTCGCCGTGCCCGCCCCGGACGACGACCGCCTACGCGGCGCGCCGCACGTCCTGCTCGTCGATCCCGAGGGGCCGATCGCGGTCGCCGAACCCCGGGAGGGCCGGGTCCTCAAGCCCTGCGTAGGCTTCCGGGCATGAAGGTCACGCGCCTGCCCGATGTCGAGCCGCGCCCGCGGCGTGTCGCGATCGGGACGTTCGACGGGGTCCACCGCGGGCACCGCGCGGTCATCGCGGGGGCGGACACCGCGCTCACGTTCGACCCGCACCCGTCCTCGGTCGTCGCCCCGAGTGCCACCCCGCGGCTCCTCACGGCGCTGCCGCGCAAGGCGGAGCTCATCGCCTCCCTCGGCGTGGAGGAGCTCGTCGTCATCCCCTTCGACGAGGACTTCGCCTCGCGCAGCGCGCAGTCCTTCATCGACGACGTGCTCGTCGGGGCGCTGCAGGCGACCCACGTCTCCGTCGGCGAGAACTTCCGCTTCGGGCACCGCGCGGAGGGGACGACCGAGAACCTCCTCGCCGACGAGCGCTTCGACGCTCGCGTCGTGGAGCTCCTCGAGGTCGACGGTGAGGTCGTGAGCTCGAGCCACATCCGCGGCCTCATCCTCGGCGGCGCCGTGCGCTACGCCGACGAGCTGCTCGGCGACCCGTTCGTCCTCGACGGACGCGTCGTCCACGGGGACAAGCGCGGCCGCGACCTCGGGTTCCCCACGGCGAATCTCGTCCCGCAGGAGGGCTTCGTCCTCCCGGGGCACGGCGTCTACGCGACGCGCGTGCGCACGCCCGACGGCGCCTGGCACCCGGCGGCGACGAACGTCGGCGTGCGACCCCAGTTCGTCACCGGCCGCGGCGAGCTCATCGAGGCCTACCTCATCGACTTCTCGGGCGATCTCTACGACGAGGAGATCCGCGTCGAGTTCCTCGCCCGGCTCCGCGGGGAGAAGCGCTTCGACAGCGTCGATGAGCTCATCGCGCAGATGGGACGGGACGTCGAGGAGGCCCGGCGCTCTGCTACGGTTCCGCGTCGCACATGAGCACCCTTACGCCCGAGCGCAAGCAGCAGATCGTCGACCAGTTCGGGGAGAACCCGAAGGACACGGGCAACACCCGCGTCCAGGTGGCTCTGCTCACCGAGCGCATCAACCACCTCACCGAGCACCTGCGCTCCCACAAGCACGACCACCACTCGCGTCGTGGTCTGCTCATGCTCGTCGGCCAGCGCCGGCGCCTTCTCAACTACCTCGAGAAGAAGAACCTCGAGGGCTACCGCGCCCTCATCAAGGAACTCGGTCTGCGCAAGTGAGCATCATCGCGCCGGGGACGCCGATGCCCGAGTTCGCGCTCAAGCGCGGCGACGGCAGCGACTTCACGAACGCGGACCTCGAGGGCCGGACGTCGGTCCTCGTGTTCTACCCGTTCGCGTTCAGCCCGGTCTGCACCGATCAGTTCCAGGTCTACGACGAGGTCCGCGACGAGCTCGCGGCCCGCGGCGCGACGCTCTACGGCGTCTCGACCGACGCGTCGTGGTCGCAGACCGCGTTCCAGGAGAAGCTCGGCGTCGGGATCGAGCAGCTCTCCGACTTCGAGCCGAAGGGCGAGACCGCCCGCAAGCTCGGCGTTTACTTCGAGCCCGCGGGGATGACGAACCGCGCGCTCATCATCGTCGGCCCCGACGGCGTCGTGAAGTGGTCGCACCTCGCGGATTCCCCGGGTGACCTCCCGGGCGCGAACCTCATCTTCGACGGCCTCGACGCCGTCGAGACCGCCTAGGTCCTCAGGCCGGCGCCGCGGCGCGCTGCGCGACGTCGCGGGCGACGAGGTCGCCGACGACCGCCGCGCGGTGGTCGAAGATCGCCTCGACGTCACGCTTGACGACGAGCCGGTGGGCGAGCTCGCCGAGTGGGCCGAAGCCGATCGCGTAGCGCACCGTGTCGGTCATGATCGTCGCGTCCGTCCCGTCGGGCTCGAACGTGTGGGTGTGGTGCCACAGCGCGTAGGGGCCGCGGAGCTGGGTGTCGACGAACAGCGGTACCTCGGCGTCGGGCTCCCACGCCTGGATGAGGGTCTGCCACCGGATCGGCACACCGCGCACGCGCAGCCGGTACTCGATGAGGGTCCCGACCTGCATCGGGATTCCCCGGCCCTCCACGCCCGGCGTGATGACCCGGAAGCGCAGCAGCGGAGGCGTGATGGCCTCGAGGTTGCGGGCGTCGGCGAAGAAGGGGAAGACCTCGGCGGGGGTCCCGGCGAGGCGCTGGCGGCGCTGGAGCGTGTGGACGTGCATCACCAGCGGCTACGGTGGATACGCTGGTCGGGATGACGGACCTCCGCAGCGCCCCTGTCCCGGCGGTGCGCCCGACGGACCACGTCCGGGGGCCCGTCGGCGCGCCGACCGTCGTCGTGTACGCGGACTTCACCTGCCCGCGCTGCGCGCTCGCCCAGGAGCGCCTCGCGGCCTCCGACGTGCGTGTCGTCTTCCGCCACCTCGCCCTCCAGAGTCGCCACCCGCGGGCCGTCGCTCTCGCCCGTGCGGTGGAGGCGGCCGCGGCGCAGGACGCGTTCTGGGCCTTCCACGACGCGCTCTACGCCGATCAGGGCCGCCAGGACGACCCCCATCTGTGGGAGCACGCCCGTACGCTCGAACTCGACCTCGACCGCTTCGAGGCCGATCGGCGGGCCGACTGGACCGCCGAGCGCGTGAAGTCCGACGTCCACGATGCCGTGCGCGCGGGGGCGACCGCGACCCCCACGCTGTTCGCGAAGGACACCGTGCTCGCGGGTCCGCCGGACGCCGCGTGGCTCGCCGCGCTGCGCCTCGGCTAGAATGGCCCGGTTCGGAACAAAGAGATTGAAAGACGCCGGCCCGCCGACCGAAGGGCGAGGCCAGAGGGAAGGGAAGCACATATGAGCAGCGACGCCGTCACGACCATCACCGTGGAGGTCGGAGGCTCGGAGATGACCTTCGAGCACGGTCGCATGGCCAAGCAGGCCTCCGGCTCCGTCGTCGTCCGTCAGGGCGACACGATGGTCCTCTCGACCGCGACCGCCGGGGGCGAGCGCGACGTCGACTTCCTCCCGCTCACCGTCGAGGTGGAGGAGCGGATGTACGCCGCGGGCAAGATCCCGGGCTCGTTCTTCAAGCGCGAGGGTCGCGCGAGCGAGAAGGGCATCCTCATCTGCCGCATGATCGACCGGCCGATCCGGCCGCTCTTCCCGAAGGGCTGGCGCCGCGAGACGCAGCTCGTCGCGATCCCGATGAGCGTCGACCACGTCCACCCGTTCGACATCCTCGCGATGAACGGCGCGTCGGCCGCGCTGATGGTGTCGGACATCCCGATCCCGTTCCCGGTCGGCGCCGTGCGGATCGGCAAGATCGACGGCAACTTCGTCATCAACCCGAGCGAGACGGACCTCGAGGAGGGCCTCTCCGACCTCGACCTCATCGTCTCCGGGTCCGAGGAGGCGATCCTAATGGTCGAGGCGGGGGCCAACGAGATCCCCGAGGCCGAGATCCTCGACGCGCTCGACATCGCGCACTCCGAGATCAAGAAGATCTGCGCCGCGCAGCGCGAGCTGCAGAAGCAGTGCGGCAGGGAGAAGCTCGAGGTCGTCGTGCCGACTCTCCCCGACGGTCTCTACGAGGAGATCGAGGCCTCGCACGGCAAGGCCCTCGACGAGGCCACCCAGGTCTTCGACAAGATGGAGCGCCAGGATGCGACGAAGGCCGTCGTCGAGGCGATCCTCGAGCAGTACGCCCCGGAGTCCGAGGCCGAGACGGAGGGCTACGCCCAGCGTCGCGCCGACGTGAAGACGGCCGCCGCGAAGCTCGAGAAGGCGATCATCCGCGAGCGGATCGCCGTCCACAAGAAGCGTCCGGACGGTCGCGCCGAGGGTGAGATCCGACCGATCACCATCGAGGCCGGCCCGCTGCCCCGCGCCCACGGCTCCGCGCTGTTCACGCGTGGCCAGACGCAGGCGATGAGCGTCGTCGCGCTCGGCACGCTGAAGGAGGAGATGCGGATCGACACGCTCGGCCTCCAGACGCAGAAGTGGTACTGGCACCACTACAACTTCCCGCCGTTCTCGGTCGGCGAGGCGGGCCGCATGGGCGGACCGAAGCGTCGTGACATCGGCCACGGGGCGCTCGCCGAGCGCGCGCTCCTCGCGGTCGTCCCGACGACGGACGAGTTCCCCTACACCGTCCGCGTCGTGTCGGACATCCTCGAGAGCAACGGCTCGTCGTCGATGGCGTCGGTCTGCGGCAGCTCGCTGTCGCTGATGGACGCGGGCGTGCCGATCAAGGCGCCGGTCGCCGGCATCGCGATGGGTCTCATCAAGGAGGGCGACGAGTACACCGTCCTCACCGACATCGCGGGCGTCGAGGACCACCTCGGCGACATGGACTTCAAGGTCGCCGGCACGTCCGAGGGGATCACCGCCCTCCAGATGGACATCAAGATCACCGGCGTCACCTTCGAGATCCTGCGCGACGCGCTCACGCAGGCCAAGACGGCCCGTGAGGACATCCTCGGGCAGATGGCCCAGGTCATCGACGCGCCCCGCGAGGAGCTGTCGAAGTACGCGCCGCGCATCGAGACGATCAAGATCGACCAGAGCCAGATCGGCCTGCTCATCGGCAAGGGCGGCGAGACCATCCGCGGCCTGTGCGAGGAGTTCGAGTCGCAGATCAACGTCGACGACGACGGTCAGGTCCTCATCTACTCCGCCAACGGCGAGCTCGCGAACGCGCTCGTCGAGCGGATCCGGACGATGACCAAGGAGGTCGAGGTCGGCGACGAGTTCCCCGCCGCGAAGGTCGTCAAGACGACGACGTTCGGCGCCTTCATCGAGCTCGCGAAGGGCACGGACGGGCTGCTGCACATCTCGAACGTCTCCCCGGGCGAGCGCGTCGACGCCGTCGAGGACGTCCTCAACCGCGGCGACGAGATCAGCGTGCGCGTCGTCGAGGTCGACCGCGAGCGCGGTCGCATCGGCCTGCGTCTCACCGCCGATCCCGACGTGGTCGGCAAGACGAAGGAGGAGCTCGCCACCGTGACGAGCGGCGGCGGCAACGGCGGCGGTCCCCGCGGCCCGCGCGGCGGCGGCGGTGGCGGCGAGCGCGGCGGACGTGACCGCGGTCCGCGTGGCGGCGGTGAGCGTGGCGGCGGCGACCGCGGCTCCGGCCGTCCGCGTCACCGCAGCCGTTCCGACCGCGACCCGGACCGCGACTGAGGTCGCGGCCGGGCGTGAACACCCTGGATCACCGCCTCACCGAGCTGGGCTCGGGCGTGCGGATCGTCACCGAGGCTCTGCCCTCGGTGCGGTCCGCCGCCCGTGGGGTGTGGATCGGCACCGGCTCCGCCGCCGAGACGCACGAGCAGGCGGGTCTGTCGCACCTCATCGAGCACATGCTCTTCCGGGGGACGGCGCGCTACGAGTCGCTTGAGATCGACCAGCTGTTCGACGGGTTCGGGGCGGAGCTCAACGCCTTCACGGGCAAGGAGACGACGTCGGTCTACTCGCGCGTCCTCGACGAGCACCTCGAGCCGGCCTTCGACGTCATGGCCGACATGGTGTGGCGGCCGCGGTTCGACGCGGGCGAGCTCGAGGCGGAGCGCGAGATCGTCCTCGAGGAGATCGCCATGTACGAGGACGACCCGCAGGACAAGGTCTTCGACGTGCTCGGCGACGCGGTCTTCGGCGACCATCCGCTCGGCCGTCCCGTCATCGGGACCGCCGAGGTCGTCTCGGGGACGCCCGCCGACGGCCTCGCGGCCTTCCACGCCGATCGCTACACGCCGGGGCGGCTCGTCGTCGCGGCCGCCGGCGCGGTCGATCACGACCGGCTCGTCGAGCTCGTCGCCGCGGCCGAGGCGGCGGCCTCCGCGAGCGCCGGCACCCCCGACGGGACGGTTCCGCTCGCCGCCGAGCCCGTCGACTCCGTCGCCCGGCTGCGCTTCCACCGCAAGGAGACCGAGCAGTACCACCTGTGCCTCGGCTCCCCGGCGCTCGCCCGCGACGACGACCGCCGGTTCGCGCTGCGGATCCTCGACACCGTCCTGGGAGGCAGCTCGTCGTCTCGGCTGTTCGTCGAGGTCCGCGAGAAGCGCGGGCTCGCCTATGCCGTCTCGACGTTCCACGCGAGCTACGCCTCGACGGGCCAGTTCGGGCTCTACGTGGGCACCCGGCCGGACAACGTCGGCAAGGCGATGCAGGTCATCGGCGACGAGCTGGCGCGCGCGATCGAGCACCCCGCCTCCGACGAGGAGCTGAGCCGCGCCAAGGAGAACGTGAAGGGCCGGATCGGCCTGTCCCTCGAGTCGACGACGGCGCGGATGAACCGCCTCGGGTCGTCGGTCCTCGCCGACATGCCGCTCCTCGACCTCGACGAGGTCATCGAGCGGATCGACGCCGTCACCGTGGACGAGCTGCGTGATCTCGCCGGCGAGCTGCTCGATCCCGCCCGCCTGAGCGCCGCCGGCGTGGGGGGCGACGAGGACGTCTTCCGCGGGGCCCTGCGCGCGGTCACCCCGGCACTCGCGGAGGCGGCGTGAGCGACGGAGAGGCCGCTGCGCCGATCCGCGTCGGCGTCGCCGGGGCGGCGGGCCGGATGGGCGCGACGGTCTGCGGCGCCGTCGAGGGTGCGTCGGACATGGTGCTCGCCGGCCGGGCCGACCCCGCGCTCGACACGACGCTCGCCGACATCCTCGGCGACGTCGACGTCGTCGTCGACTTCACCCAGCCGCACGTCGCGACCGGCAACGCGCTGCAGTGTCTTGCCGCCGGTGTCCACGTCGTCATCGGGACGAGCGGGTTCGACCTCGAGCCGCTGCGGGCCCACGGCCGGCGCCCGGGCGCCAACGGCGTGGTCGCCAACGCGCTCTTCTGCCCGAACTTCGCGGTCGGGGCCGTGCTCATGATGCGCTTCGCCGCCGAGGCGGCCCGTCACATGGAGAAGGCCGAGATCGTCGAGCTCCACCACGACAAGAAGCTCGACGCGCCGTCCGGGACCGCGGCACGGACGGCCGCGCTCATGGCCGAGGCGACCGGGGGGGCGCAGCCGCCGATCCACTCCGTGCGGCTGCCCGGGCTCGTCGCCCACCAGGAGGTCATCCTCGGCGGGGTGGGGGAGACGCTCACGATCCGTCACGACTCGCTGGACCGGTCGTCGTTCATGCCCGGGGTGCTCGTCGCCGTCCGGGCGGTCGGCGGGCTCCAGGAGAGCCCCGTCGTCGGTCTCGAACACGTCCTGTGATCAGGCCGGGAGGCCTGGGCGACGCCGGGGACCTCGCCCGGATCCAGGTCCGCGCGTGGCACCGGATGTTCGCCGACCTCGTCCATCCCGAGCTGATGCCCGACGTGGGGGATCGGACGGGGGCCTGGACCGAGGCGCTGGCCGCGGGGGTCGAGGTGCTCGTCACGGACGTCGCAGGCGAGCCGCGCGGGTTCGCCGCGACGGGGCCGGCCCGCGACGACGACGCGGGTCCGGGGACCGCCGAGCTCTACGGGCTCTTCGTCGATCCCCCGGCGCAGGGAGCGGGCCTCGGCGCCGCGCTCCTCGACGCCGTCGTCGATGCGCTGCGGTTCCGCTCGGCGCCGTCCGCCGTCGTCTGGACCCCGGTCGACAACCCCGCCCGCGAGTGGCTCGTGCGGGAGGGCTGGTTCGCCGACGCCGGCCCCGTCGAGGAGCACGGTCCGCTCAGCGTCCCGGAGATCCGCCACCGCCGGGCCCTGCCGTGACCGGCGCGCCCCTCGTCGCCGTCACCGACCACGCGTGCGAGCGCTTCCGCCAGCGTGTCGGGACGCGGACCGGGGCCGTCGACGTCCGCACCGAGATCACCGCCCGGGTCGCCCGCGCCGTCGCGGCGGGGCGCTCCAGCGACGTCGCGCCCCCCGGGGCGACCGGAGCTCGCGGATCGGTCTACGTCCGCGACCTCGTCGACCGCGGCGTGGTCTTCGTCTGCCGGCCCGACGGGCGCGAGCTCGTCGTCGTCACGCTCTGGGAGGACCCTGACGCCGCTCCTGGGGGGGCCCGGGTTCCGCGTCGCTTCACCGATGCGCTGAAGCCCGACGACGATCGCGTCAGCGTGCGGGCTGCGCGGCACCGACCGTGACGCCGCCGCCGAGGGCCCTCGGCACGTCGCGGGCCGGCACCGGCCGGGAAAAGAGGTATCCCTGCGCGAACTCGCAGCCCTCGCTCTTCACGCGGGCGAGCTGCTCCTCGGTCTCGACCCCTTCGGCGACGACCCCGAGCTCGAGCGCCCGCGCCATCGACGCCACGGCCGAGAGGATCGCGCTCCCGCCCTCGGCGCCGGGTCCGGACACGAAGGTGCGGTCGACCTTGATCTGCGACACGGCGACCCGCGTGAGGTAGCCGAGCGAGCTGTAGCCCGTGCCGAAGTCGTCGAGGACGACGCGCACGCCGAGCTCGTGGAGGGCGGCGATCGTTCTCGGCGCCTCTCCGCGCTCGTCGAGGAGCGCGGTCTCGGTGAGCTCCAGCGCGAGTGCCGCGGGCGGGACGCCGTGGCGAGCGAGCGCGTCGGCCACCCGTGTGACGTAGGTGGGGTCGGCCAGCTCGACGGCCGACGCGTTCACCGAGACGGTGAGCTCCTCCGCGGCGGGGATCGTCGCCCGCCACGAGGCGAGGTGCGCGCAGGCGCGATCGAGTGCGAGGGCGCCGATCCGGTCGACGAGACCGGTCTGCTCCGCGAGCGGGATGAACTCCGCCGGGGAGACCGGGCCGTGGACCGCCGACGTCCAGCGCGTGAGGGCCTCCAGCCCGACGACGCGGCGGTCGCTGACGCGCACGATCGGCTGGAACGCGAGATCGAGCTCCCCCTCGTCGAGGGCGCGGCGCAGGTCGGCCTCCAGGCGCAGCCGCCGGACGGCCTCGCGGCGCATGTCGCCGTCGAAGTACGAGCAGCGCCCGCGGCCGCTCGCCTTGGCGCGGTACATCGCGACGTCCGCCTCGCGGAGGACGTCGACGGCGTCGCGCCGGCCGTGGACGCACACGCTCACGCCGACGGACGCGCTCGCCCATACCTCGCCGTACTCGGTGCTCAAGGGGCGCTCCCACGCGGCCATGACGCGCTCGGTGAGGAGGCGCACGTCGGCATCGTCGTCCACTCCGTCGAGGAGGACGACGAACTCGTCCCCGCCGAGCCGGGCGACGGTGTCGGACGCGCGCACGGTGGCGGTGAGCCGGGGCGCGAGGGCGGCGAGCAGCGCGTCCCCGGCGTCGTGGCCGAGGCTGTCGTTGACGACCTTGAAGTTGTCGAGGTCGAGGAGGACGATCGCGACCGTCGAGCGGTCGCGGCGGGACCGCAGGAGCGCCTGCGCGAGCCGATCGTTGAAGAGCGTTCGGTTGGGGAGGCCCGTGAGCGCGTCGTGGAGGGCGGCGTGCCGGGTGACGCGCTCGGAGTCGAGACGCTCCAGCGCCGAGCCGAGGATGTGCGCGACGGACTGCAGGAACGCGGCGTCGTGGTCCGAGAAGCGCCGGTGGTCGACCGTGTGGACCCCGAGCACCCCGTAGGCGCGATGGGCGCCGCGGAATGCGACCGACATCCCGGCCGCCGCGCCGCGGTCGCGGAGCACCGGCGCGCGGGAGAAGCGCGACTCCTCGTCGTAGTCCTCGACGACGATCGGGCCGTCGTGGCGCAGGACCCAGCCCGCCTCCGTGCCAGGCCCGGTCGAGGCGGCGACCGCCGGGGCGTCCGCGGCCCAGCCGGCTCCCGAGCTGAGGAGCAGGGTCCCGTCGTCGTCGAAGGTGAACGCGGCGCAGCAGTCGACGTCGAGGATGGTGTCGAGGGCGCCGATCGCACCGCGCAGGAGGTCCTGCTCGTCGGTGGCGGCGAGGGCGTCCCGACCGAGCTGGGCGAGCACCTGGTGCTCGGAGGCCCGCTCACGCGCCCGGGCGTCGGCCCGGGCGGCGCTCGCGAGGAGGCGGCGGATGACGAGGGCGAGCGGGAGCGCGGCGACCGCGAGCGCGGCGAGGCCCGGAACGAGATCGGGGCTCGCGATCGCCCACGCGGCCATGACCGCGAGCGGCGCGAGCGCCGCGGGCAGCCACCCGGCCGGGAGGGACGAGGTCGGACGCACGACGTATGTATCGGCAACGGGCTCAGGAAGGTGAAGCGAGCGGTCGCGCCCGGCGAGTGGGCCTGTGCGGCCCCTCACACCCCGCGTCCGGCGCCCACGTCACGCTGACGGGTCATGCGCCCTGCCCTGCGTGACGTCGGCGGCGATCCGGGGACCGGGTCGGTCCCCGTGCTCGTCGGCCCTCTCGGGGAGGACTCCCTCGCCCCGTCGGTCGTCGCGCTCGTGCGGACCGGGGCGCTCCGCGATCCCGATCTCGCCGCGGAGATCCGCGGGAGCGTCGTGCTGCGGTTCACGGGGATGGACGGAAGCGCCGCCTACCCGTCCGTCCGCATCGACTTCCGCGGCGACGCGATCGCGGTCGCCGACGATCCCGCTGACGGGGACCGGGCCTTCGACCTCGAGGTGAGCGGCCGGCTCCCCGACGTCCTCGCGCTCGTCTCCGCACCGCTCACCGGTGGGATGCCCAAGCCGACGAGCGCGCGCGGCCGGCAGGCGCTCGCACGGCTGGCCGACGGGCGGGTCGAGATCGACGGGCCGCTGCGGCTCGGACGCAAGGTCATCCGGCTGCTGCGGATCGAGCTGTCCGACCCGACGACCTGACCCAGCAGGAGGCGCCTCGCCCGGCCGCGGCTGCGCGTGAGCCGACGGTCGGCGAGTCCGACCTCGCGCACGACGCCGGCGCGCACGCGAAAGACGGCGGTGGCGCGCGCGGACCTCGCGACGGACGAGTCCGTGGGACCGCGTCGTCCTGGCCCGGGTCAGCCGCCGGCGACCAGTTCCGCCAGCCGCGTCTGGCGCGCCGTACCGTCGCGCCGGCGCGACGCGAGGTCGAAGGCCGAGGGGTCCCCGACGACGACGCAGACCCGCTCGGCCCGCGTGATCGCCGTGTAGAGGAGGTTGCGGCTGAGCATCACCGCGTGCGCGCGGACGAGCGGGACGACGATCGCCGGGGCCTGCGAGCCCTGGGACTTGTGGACGCTCACGGCGTAGGCGAGCCGCCAGGTCTGGGCGGCGGCGAGCGGCACGGAGAGGCGACGGCCGTCGTCGGTGGCGAGGAGGACACGCCCCTCCTCGGGGTCGTGTCCCACGATGACGCCGAGCTCACCGTTCATCAGCTCGTGCTCGTGGTCGTTGCGAACGTCGCATACGAGTTCGGCAC
>JBFIDS010000026.1:0-15597 GCA_041603715.1 Paraconexibacter sp.
CGGTGATGTCGACGCCCGAATCGGCGGCGCCGTTGGACGCGGCCTTGCTCCTCGTGCGGGCGCGGGCCCGCTGCGAGCGCGACGACTGCCCCTTCTTCTCCTTCTTCGGACCCTGGTCGCCCCCGCCGGGATCGGCGGACGTGTTCTGGGTCTGGACCTGGGCGTTCTGCTGCTGCTCCTTCACGCCCCCGTCGGCGGACCCGCCGCCCTTGCGCTTGCGGCGACGCCGCCCGCGCTTGGCCTTCGGGAAGTTGCGCAGCAGCTCGCGGGACAGCGCGCTCGGCTTGCGCGCCATGCGCGTGCGGGCGTCGCGCAGCACCGACTCCGCCTCCGGGGTGTGCGCGACGGCGGCGGCGAGGATCGCCGCGCTGAGACGGCGGTCCTTGTTGCGTGCCGCCTGCACGAGCCTGCGGGCGTTGCGGGCGTGCGCGCCGCCGGCGGAGTTCACGAGCAGGCCGAGCAGCCGCTTCGTCTCGGGCCACCGCTGCACGGCGTACTCCTCGTGCAGCTCCCGGGTGTACTCGGCGAGCCTCCAGATCCAGGCGTTCGCCTGGTCCCGGCGGCCGATCCGCTTCTCGGCCAGCGCCTGGAGGAGGATCTTGGCGCCCTCCCGTCGTTCGTCCCGCGGCCACGTCCCGACGACGTCGTGGCCGAGGTCGAACGCCTCGGCGTCCCGGGAGGCGGCGATCTCCTGCAGCGCGCGGATCCGCAGCTGCGACGTGCGATTGCGCTCGACGGCCGTGATGAGGAAGCGTCGCTTCAGCTCGCCGGTCTTGTCGAAGTGGAGCATCGCCCGCGCCCGGCGCCAGCCGCTCGGCGCCACGCGCGCGCCGGCGAGCGCGGCCCACATGTGCTGCTCGCCCCAGTCGAGGTGCTCGACGGCGATCCGCCACAGCTCGCGCTCGAAGACCTCGTGGCGCCGCTCCTCCTCGGCGCAGACCGGGATGACGCGGCGCTCCACGCGGACACGGCGGCCGCGACCGCGGCGCACCGGGCCGACGACGATCGCGCCGCCGCGGTACACGTCCCGGTCCAGGAGGGAGTGCAGCGTCACGACCGGGTCGTCGTGCCGGGTGGCCGGATGGACGAAGTCGACGACGACGCCGGCCTCCTTGCCGGGGTGTCGCCGCGTGACGCGGCCGACGCGCTGCTGGTAGATGCGCTTGGACGCCGTCGGCGCGAGGTGCATGCAGACCGTCGCGCGGGGCGAGTTCCACCCCTCGGCGAGGAGCTGCGCGTTGACGAGGACGTCGATGTCGCCCCGCTCGTAGCGCGCGAGGATCTCCGCGAGCTCGCGCTTGGGCGTCTCGCCCGAGACCGCCTCGGCCTTGATCCCCTCGTCGCGGAACGCCTCCGCGACGTTGTAGGCGTGGCGCACCCCGGCGGCGTAGACGACCCCGGGCACGCCGTTGAAGCGCGTCTTGTAGAGGTTCGCGATCGCGAGGTTGAACGGGAGCTGGTCGAGGAGCTCGGCGAGCATCTCCTGGTCGAACTCGACGTCGACGTCCCCCTTGCGCAGCGGCACCTTCGCGATGTTCCGCACGCCGGTGCCGGGCGGGATGCGCAGGCACCGCAGCGGGGCGATGACACCGCGGCGGGCGGCCTGGGCGAGGTCGAACCGCGACGTCTGCGTCGGGAAGAGGTCGGTGACGTGCCGGGCGATCAGCGCGCCCGTCGCCGTCATCCCGATGAAGACCGGGCCCGTCCACTCACGGATCGCCGCCGACGTCTTCTCCCCCAGCGCCGTGTGGGCCTCGTCGCAGATGACGATCGAGTAGGCGGGGGAGATGCGACCCGCGTTGCGGACGAACCACTGGTAGGTCTCGACCGTCACGGGTCCGTCGGCCCGGTCCATCCCCTCTCCGTCGAGGAGCGGCGGCGACTCCCGGTCGGCGTACCCGCGCGTGCGCAGTTCTCCGAGGAACTGGTCGACGAGGTTGCGGCGGTGCGTGAGGATGAGGACGCCGCCGGTCCGCGAGGCATCGACGAAGCCCATCGCGGCGACCGTCTTGCCCGCGCCGGTCGCGTGCTCGAACCAGAAGCGCTTGCTCGCGTTCGGGTCGTCGGCGGCATCGGCGTCGATGTCCTCGTCGACCTCCCCGTCCGGGGCATCGGAGTCCGAGTCGTCGTCGGTCTCGTCGTCGTCGTCGTCGTCTTCGTCGAAGGCGTACTCGTCGTCGATCTCGAAGGCCGCGACCTCGGCGTCGAGCGCGCGGGCCTCGGCCTCGGCCTCGGCGTCCTCCTCCTCGTCGACGGCGAAGACGGGCGCCGCGGACGGTCCGGTGTCCTCGCCGTCGTCCGTCGCGTCCCCGCGCTGGGCGCGGGCGAGGAGGGCGGTGAGCGTGCCGGCGAGCGCGTCGACCTGGTGCGGGTTGAGCGACGTCCCGTCGGCGAGCTTCGGCTCGTCGTCCGACAGCACACGCTCGAGGCCGAGCAGCAGGGAGTAGCGCCGGCGCCACTTCGTGGAGGGCGCGTCGCGGCCGGCGTCCATCTCCGAGAGGGCCGCGTCGAGCGCCCAGCGGCGCGCGCTGCCCACGACGAGGGCGACGGCGGGATCCTCGCCGTCGTGGACGAAGCGCTCACGCGTGAACGCCTCTGCGCGTTCCAGGCGCTCAGCCTGGGGAAGGGCTGTGACCTCGGCGGCCACGGTCGTGGAGTCAGCCATTCGGCTTTCTGCTTGCTGAGGGGGCCGCGGCCGACGTGCTGACGCCGGTGCGACCGAACGGAAACCGGGTGGGACCCGGCGGGGGCGGAGCGGGGGCGTGCCACCTCCATCTCCGCGTGCTGCGAAGAGGATAACGCACGCGCCGACGCGTGCGACAGGTCTGCCAACATCCGTTCATGCGCAAGGCTCTGATCGCCGGTCTCGCGGCCCTCGTCGTGGCCGCCGTCGTCGTCGGGCTCTCACAGACGGAGACGACGACCGAGGCCCCGGTCTCCGCGGCGCTGAGCACGGAGCAGATCGCCGAGCGCCTCCGCGGCGCTCCCGCCCCGCTCGCGGCGGTCCACGCGCAGGCGAACGACCTCCTCGGCGGTGAGCGCACGGCGGTCCGGGAGCGTCTCGAGGCCCTGAAGGGGCACCCGGTCGTCGTGAACAAGTGGGCGTCGTGGTGCGGGCCGTGTCGCGCGGAGTTCCCCCACTTCCAGTCGCTCTCCGTCGAGCTCGGCAAGGAGGTCGCCTTCCTCGGGTTGAACTCGGGGGACAACCGCGGCGACGCGATGGAGTTCCTCGAGGAGTTCCCGGTGAGCTTTCCGAGCTTCACCGATCCCAACGAGAAGGTCGCGCTCGACCTCGGGGCCTCGGCGGCCTACCCGGTGACGATCTTCTACGACGCCTCGGGCGAGAAGACCCACGTCAAGCAGGGCCAGTACGCCACGGAGGCCGCCCTGCGGGCCGACATCGAGCGGTACGCGCGCGGTCGCGGCGCCTGAGGCACCGGCCGGGCGGGGTGTGACGACGCGCCAACAAACAGAACACTCGCTCTGTTAGTCTCCCGGCCGCAGCCCGCGACCGAGGAGAGACCGAGCCCGATGAGCACCCCGACCGCCGCCGACTGGAAGACCGATGCTCTGGGCGTCTGGACCGAGCCGACCGAGTTCGCCGTCGAGAAGGCCCGCACGATCGCCTACGCCGAGGCGACGAACGACGAGAACCCCCGTCACCTCTCGGGCGAGCTCGCCCCGCCCGTCTTCGCCATCGTCCCCGCGTTCCAGACGATGGTGCAGCCGATCCTCGGCGTCGTCCCGCAGGAGCTCATGATGCGCGGCGTCCACGGGCAGCAGGACTTCCGCTTCCACCGCCCGATCCGGCCCGGCGACGTCCTGCGCACGACGGCGGCGGTCGTCGGCGTCCACGGCAAGTCGACGGGCGTCGCGGTCCTCGGTCACGCGCGGACGACGACCGCGGACGACGAGCCGGTCGTCGACCAGCTCATGTCCTACTTCGTGCGCGGCGGGCGGTACGACGGCTCGGTCGGTGAGCCGCTGCCCGAGCACGCCTTCGACGAGGGCCTGCGCGCCGGCACGCCGATCGCCGCGGTGGAGCACGCCTACGACGCCGACCAGACCCGACGCTACAGCGAGGCCTCGGGCGACCCGATGCCGATCCACCTCGACGACGACTTCGCGAGGTCGATGGGCTTGCCGGGCATCATCGTTCACGGCCTGTGCACGATGGCGTTCGCCGGCCGCGCGGTCATCGGCGCGACCTGCCCGGAGGATCCCGCCCGCCTGCGGCGGCTCGCGGTGCGCTTCTCGCAGATCGTCCAGCCGAGCGAGACGGTGACGCACACCCTCTACGACGCGGGGATCTCCGATGGCCGCCGCACGGTCGCGTTCGAGACGACGTCGAGCGCGGGCGGCACGGCACTGAAGGACGGCGTCGCGGAGATCGCCGAATAGCGCCGCCCCGGCCTGGCCGAACGGTCGCTCGGTATGTTGGCGCGATGGCCGTGACCGATCTGCTGCGCTCCGTCCCGGCCCAGGCGTCGAAGGTGGCGACCCGGGTCGGTCTCGAGCTCTACTACGCCAACGTCTGCCGGGAGGCGGGGCTCATCCACCTCGGCGGTCCGCAGCAGACGCTCGGGCTGCTCAAGGCGCTCAAGGACCACGGGCCGCTCGGCGGTGCGCTCACCGCGGCCGCCGCCCGCAGCGGCGAGTGGACCGCGGTCGTCGACGACCGCGGCTCGATGACCTACGGCGAGCTCGAGGAGGCCGCGAACGCGTTCGCCAACCACATCCGCGGACGCGGCTTCACCGCCGGGGACGGCCTCGCGATCCTCGTGCGCAACCACCGCGGCTTCCTCGTCGCGCTGCTCGGCGGCGCGAAGGCGGGCGCGCGCCTCGTGCTCCTCAACACCGACTTCGCGGGCCCGCAGATCCGCGAGGTCGCGGCGCGGGAGGGCACCGACCTCCTCGTCCACGACGACGAGTACACGTCGTTCCTCGAGGGCCTCGACCCACCGCTGGGCCGGATCCGCGCGTGGGCGCCGGACGGCGGGTCCGACACGATCGACGCCATCGTCGCCGCGGGGGACACGTCGGCTCCGCCTGCCGCCTCCGAGCCCGCCAAGATCATCATCCTCACCTCCGGGACGACAGGGACGCCGAAGGGCGCGCCCCGCGCGACCCCGCGATCCCTCATGGCACCCGGCTCGCTGTTCAGCAAGGTCCCGTTCCGCGCGAGGGAGACGACCGTCGTCGGGCCGCCGCTGTTCCACGCGCTCGGCCTCGCTCACGCGATCGCGGCGATCGGGTTCGACTCGACGATGGTGCTGCGTCGCAAGTTCGACCCGGTCACGTTCCTCGACGACGTCGCCGAGCACCGCGCGAGCGCGGCGATCGTCGTCCCCATCATGCTCACGCGGGTTCTCGAGCTCGACGAGGAGGAGCGGGCCGCGCGTGACACCTCCGCGCTGCGGATCATCTTCGTCGCGGGCTCGCAGCTCGGCGGCGACCTCTGCCGGCGGACGATGGCCTCCTTGGGCCCGGTCGTCTACAACCTCTACGGCTCGACCGAGGTCGCCTACGCGACGATCGCGACGCCCGAGGACCTCCGTGTCGCCCCGGACTGCGTCGGCACGCCTCCGAAGGGCACGAACGTGAGGCTCTTCGACACCGAGGGGCGTCCGGTGACCGGCGTGGGCGAGACCGGCCGCATCTTCGTCAACAACGGGTTCGCGTTCGAGGGCTACACCGGCGGAGGGTCCAAGGAGGTCATCGACGGACTCATGGCGACCGGCGACGTCGGCCACTTCGACGCCGCGGGGCGCCTGTTCATCGACGGCCGGGACGACGACATGATCGTCTCGGGCGGCGAGAACGTCTTCCCCGGCGAGATCGAGGAGCTGCTCCACGATCATCCGGCGATCGCCGAGGCCTCGGTCATCGGTGTCGACGACGAGACGTTCGGCAAGCGCCTGCGGGCGTTCGTCGCGCTCATGCCGGGCGAGGCGCTCGACGAGGCGACCGTCAAGAGCTACGTGAAGGAGAACCTCGCCCGGTACAAGGTGCCCCGCGAGGTCGTGTTCCTCGACACGCTGCCGCGCAATCCGACCGGCAAGGTCCTCAAGCGCGAGCTCGCGGCGATCGAGGTGCCGGGAGCGTGACCCCGTGGCCGGCGCCGGCCACGGCGTTGCGCCCGCCCGTCTTCGCGTCGTAGAGCGCTCGGTCCGCGGCGAGCACCGTCGCGCGCGCGTCGGTCCCGAGCGGCGCGATCCCGATGCTCACCGTCGTCGCGCCGCGGGCCTCGACCGCGTCCCGGATCCGGTCGGCGAGGGCGTGGGCGTCGACACCGTCCTCCCGCACGAGGACGGCGAACTCGTCACCGCCGAGCCGCGCGACGAGGTCCTCGGGGCGCACGGCGCTCGCGATCGCGCGGGCGACGTCGACGAGGAGAGCGTCCCCCGCGTCGTGGCCGTGCGCGTCGTTTACGGCCTTGAGACCGTCGACGTCGATCGCGAGGAGCAGCCCTGGGCCCTCCTCGATCATCGCGCCGATCCGGTCGTCGAACGCGCGGCGGTTCGCGAGTCCCGTGAGGGGATCCTCGAGCGCGAGCACGCGGTAGGACCGGGCGGAGCGGGCGTGCTGGCGGGCGAGCTCGCCGAGCTCTGCGGCCACGCGCGCGATCGGCTCCCCACCTCCGCCACGGGGAGCGCGCCGGTCGACGTCCCCGCCGCCGGGGGCGGGGACGGCCGGGCGAGCGGAGGGGTTGGAGATCACCCGCTCGATGAGATCGTGCAGCTCGCCGACCGACGTGGCGACGGGCCAGCCGGACGCCGCCCAGCGGGGGCCGATGCCCTGGCCTCCGAGGAGGATCGGCAGGTCGGGATGGTTCCGGCGGATGGCGGCGATCGCCCGGCGCAGCTGCGGCTCGTGCGCCTCGATCGTCATCGAGAGGGCGACGAGGGCCGGCCGGTGCCGGGCGACCGCGGCGCCGAGCGCATCGGCGGGAACGTCCGGGCCGAGGTGGACGACGTCGTGACCGAGGCCCTCGAGCGTGTCGGCGACGAGGCGCGGCGCGAGGGCGTGCGTCTCGTGCTCGACCCCGGCGACGAGGACCCGGGCGGCCCGGGCCGTCGTCTGGGGGAGGACGAGCGGATAGACGGCGGCGAGCGCCCGCTGGCAGACGACGGTGGCGAGGTGCTCGTCGGCGGGCGTCAGCCGACCGCTCTCCCACATCTTCCCGACCGCGTGCATCGCGACCTTGACGACCTCGTCGTAGACGGCGGCCGGGGTGTCCGACACGGCGAGCGCGTCCTCGAGCGCGTGGGTCGCGGCGTCGGCGTCGCCGGTCTCCAGCGCGTCGGTGTACCGTGCGGCGCACCCGGGGAGCGACGTCCCCGGGGGCGGCGTGCGCCGGTCATGCGGCGTCGGGGGCATCGTCGTCGGCCCTGCCGCGTCCACTGCGGTGGCGAGCGCCCGTCGCAGGCACCGCACCTCGCGCTGCAGGTGCGCGACCGCACGGGCCCGCGCGTCGTCGTCGACGGCGGGGATCCGCGCGAAGTCCTCGGGCGGGACGACCGTGCCGTGCTGCTCGCACACGCGCGCGAACGCCGACGTGAGCGACGGGTCGTCGAACGCGTGCATCGGGTAGGCGCACAGGAGGGTGAAGTCGTGGGTCGACGCGAGGTCGTTCCAGAGGTCCTCGAGCGCGATCGCGGCGGCGGCGTCACCCCCGGCCCACAGCAGCGCGACCATCTCGCCGAAGACGTGCACCGGAGCTCCCGGGAGTTCCGACCGCGAGAGGGCCGCGCCGATGCTCGCCGCGAACCGCTCCGGGTCCGGCCCGTCGTCGGTCATGAAGGTCGTGAGCGTCGTGGCGGCGTCGAGGAGGACGAGGTGTCCGCCCGCCCGGTGATCGGCGACGTCCACGCCGGCCGCGGTCAGCGCCGCGACGAACGCCTGGCGGTGCTCGGCGGTGGCGACCACCACCGCGCTCCCACCGGCGTCGAGCGCTTCGCCGAGGAAACTCGCGACGACGCCGGCGAGGTACGCGTCGTCCTCGTGGAGGACGAGGCGGTGGTCGTGACCGCACGCCCGTCGCGACAGCGCGTCGAGGCCCGGCCCGCTCGGCGGGTGCGTGGGCGAGCGGGGGTTCACACCCGTGTCATCGACGCCTGGCGCGAGGACTTGAGCGATTTGGGGTCCCAAAGTCGCGACGAAGCCCCGGCGCAACCCCTCGGCCCGTCACGATGGCGCTGTGACCGAGGTCGACCGCGTCCGGCAGGAGCGCCTGCTCCGGGTGATCCGCCTGTCGCTCGCGGCGGCGGTCGCGACGATTGCGCTGAAGACGACCGCGTGGCTGCTCACCGGATCCGTCGGCCTGCTCTCCGATGCGGCGGAGTCCCTCGTCAACCTCGCCGCGGCGGGGTTCGCGCTCTTCGCGGTCACCGTGGCAGCGAGACCGCCCGACGAGGACCACGCCTACGGGCACGAGAAGGTCGACTACTTCTCGGCCGGGGTCGAGGGCATGCTCGTGCTCCTCGCGGCGGGCACGATCGTCTACGCCGCGATCGGACGGCTGCTCGATCCGCAGGAGCTGACGGGCGTCGGCCCCGGCGTCGTCGTCGCCGTGCTCGCGACGGCGATCAACCTCGCGATGAGCCGGCTGCTCATCGCGACCGGGCGGGAACACGACTCGCTCACGCTGGAGGCGGACGGCCGACACTTGCGCACGGACGTCTGGACGTCGGTCGGCGTCGTCGGCGGGGTCATCGCCGTCGTCGTCACCGGTGTGGAGGCGCTGGACCCGATCATCGCGCTCGTCGTGGCGGCGAACATCGTCGCGACCGGCGTGTCGCTCCTGCGGCGCTCGACCGGGGGGTTGATGGACCGTGCGCTCACGGCCGACGAGATCGCCCTCGTCGAGAGCGTCCTGGGGCGGCACCGCTGTGAGACCGTCGAGTTCCACGCGCTGCGCACGCGCCGCGCGGCCCGCCGCGCGTTCGTCTCCGTCCACGTCCTCGTGCCCGGGTCGTGGTCGGTCCAGGAGGGTCACGACCTCATCGAGCGCATCGAGCACGAGATCCGCGCCGTCCTCCCCCTCGCGACGGTCTTCACGCACCTCGAGCCGCTCGAGGACCCGGTCTCGTTCGCCGACCGCGGGCTCGATCGCACCGATGGCGGCGGCCGTCCCGGGTGAGACCGGAGCCGTCAGTTACATAGCAAGTGCTCGGTTTGTGTTACCGTCCCGGCCGCCTCGCCCCGGCGCGAGGCGGTCCACGACCCGACGGCGCGGCCGTCGTGAGCATCGACAAGAAGGCGGCACAGGACACATGGCGATCAGCCCCCCGGCTCCCGCGGCGAAGCGGGACCTCTTCGACGACGAGCACAACGACTACCGCGAGAGCTACCGAACGTTCCTCACGCGGGAGGTCCTTCCGCATTACTCCGAGTGGGAGAAGGCGCAGATCGTGCCGCGGGAGCTGTTCACGAAGTGCGCCGAGCACGGGTTCCTCGCCATGGAGGTCCCGGAGGAGTACGGGGGCAACGGCATCGACGACTGGCGGTTCAACGTCGTCCTCGGCGAGGAGGCCGCGCGGTCGGGCGTCGGCGACGCGATGGGCGGCCCCCTGCTCCACACGGACGTCGTCCTGCCCTACCTCATCACCTCGGCGACCGACGAGCAGAAGGACCGCTGGTTTCCCGGGATCGCGTCCGGTGCGCAGATCCTCGCGATCGCGATGACCGAGCCCGGGACGGGCTCCGACCTCGCGGCGATCAAGACCAGGGCGAAGCGTGACGGCACCGACTACGTCATCAGCGGCGCGAAGACCTTCATCACGAACGGCATCAACGCCGACCTCGTCGTCGTCGCGGCCCGCACGAGCGACGACCGGCACGGCGGCCTGTCGCTGTTCGTCGTCGAGAGGGGCATGCCCGGCTTCGAGCGCGGCAAGCAGATCGAGAAGCTCGGCCAGCACGCCTCCGACACCGCCGAGCTGTTCTTCGAGGACGTCCGTGTCCCGCAGGAGAACCTCCTCGGCGCCGAGGGGAGCGGCTTCCTCCAGCTCGTCTCGCGTCTCGTCCCCGAGCGGCTCACGCTCGCGGTCACGTCCGTCGCGGGGGCCGAGGCGGCGTTCGAGATGACGCTCGCCTACGTGAAGGAGCGCCAGGCGTTCGGCAAGCCGATCGGCTCGTTCCAGCACTCCCGGTTCGTCATGGCCGAGCTGAGGACCGAGATCGAGATGGCCCGGTGCTTCGTCGACCGCACGGTCGAGCGCTACTGCGCCGGCACGGCGACCGTCGAGGAGGCCGCGATGTGCAAGTACGTGACGACCGACCTCCTGTGCAAGGTCGCCGACCACGGCGTCCAGCTCCACGGCGGCTATGGCTACACGACGGAGTACCCGATCGCGAAGGCCTGGGTGGACTCCCGCATCACCCGGATCTACGCGGGGACGAACGAGATCATGAAGGAGCTCATCGGGCGCACGATGGGCCTCTGACGAGCGGCGCCCCGGCCGGACGACCTGGCAACCTGTCGGTCCTCATGGCGGTCGCCCGACGCACCCAGGAGCAGCGCACGGCGCAGACGCGCGCGAAGCTCCTGGATGCGACGGTCGAGAGCCTGCTCGCGGCCGGGTACGCGGCGACGACGACGCGGCGGGTCGCCGAGCTCGCGGGCGTCTCGCAGGGCGCGCAGACCCATCACTTCCCCTACCGCGTCGACCTCGTCACGGCGGCGGTGGAGCGGATGGCCGAGCAGCGCGTCGCGGACATCGAGCGACGGCTCCCCGAGCTGCCCGCGGCGCCGCGCGAGCGGATCGCCGCGTTGCTCGACCTCCTCTGGGACGACTACGCGAGCGATCTCTTCACCGTGTTCGTGAAGGTGTGGGTTGCGGCCGCCGACGACCGCGAGCTGCACGATCGCCTCGTCCCCATCGAGCGTGAGCTGTCGCGGACCATCGCGCGGCTCGCGGACCGCCTCCTCGAGGACGTCGAGGTCGGGGCGGACATGGACGCCCGCATGTCGACGGTGCTCGCGACGATGCGCGGGCTCGCGCTGGCGGACCGGTTCGAGCCACGGTCCCAGCCGCCGCGGGAGATGTGGTCGAGCGTGCGCCCCGTCCTCGGCGAGGTGCTCGTCGCCGGTCTGCCGCGCTGACGCCCGCGGCCGGTGGACGGCGCTGCGTAGGCTGCCGGGGTGCCCGAGATCCGCATCGACGCCCTCACCGGGCGCAGGACGATCATCGCTCCCGAGCGCGCCGGGCGCGGCGGAGCGGGGACGACGTTCGTGGTCCCGCCCGCCGCACGGGTGGACGTCGCCGACGACCCGTTCGCCGAGGGCCACGAGGATCGTACGCCGCCCGAAGTCCACGCGACGGCGCCCGAGGGCCGCACCCCCGACACCCCGGGGTGGGGCGTGCGTGTCGTCCCGAACCTCCACCCGCTCCTCGCCCAGGACGCCCCCGAACCCGCGCCCTTCGCCAAGCCCGACCTGTTCACCGCGCTCCCGGCGACCGGCGCGCACGAGGTCGTCGTCAACGCCCCGGAGCCCGTGATGGCGCTCGCCGACCTTCCGGTCGAGCGGGTCGTGGCCGCGGTCGGCGTCTGGCGCGAGCGCATGCGCGCGCACGCGGCGGCCGCCTACGTGCACGTGTCGGTGAACGAGCGCCCGCAGGGCGGCGCCTCGCGCGAGCACACCCACGCTCAGGTCGTGGCGATGGACTCCGTTCCCGCGCTCGTCGCACGGGAGCGCGAGCGCTTCGGCGCCTACGCGACGCGGACGATGGGCGGCAACCTGCTCGGCGACCTCCTTCAGGAGGAGGTTCGGATGCGCGAGCGGATCGTCGCCATCGACGATGAGGCGGTGCTGCTCTCGCCCTACGCGGCACGCTCGCCCTACGCCCTCATGCTCGTCCCGCGGACGCCGCGCGCGCGCTTCGACGACACCGGTCCGACCGGCGCCGCGCTGCTCCACGACGGGCTGCTGCGCCTGTCCCGCCGGTTCGGTGCGCCGCCGCCCCTCACGCTGTGGGTGCGGACCGCGCCGCGCGGGGCCGAGCACTTCTGCTGGCACGTCGACATCGTGCCGCGCCTCACGCCGGTCGGCGGCGTCGAGCTCGGGACGGGCATCGACGTCAACGTCGTCGCCCCGGAGACGGCGGCGGCCGAGCTGCGCGACGCATGAGGCCGACCCCCGCGGGCCGATGATCGGCGTCGTCGCGGCGATCGTCGCGTTCGGCGCCGCCGGCGTCTGGGCCGAGCGCCGCCACGGGCAGCGCGCCGTCGCCCTCACGGGGCGGATGTTCGACGTTCTCCTGTACGGGCTCCTGCCGTTCATCACGTTCTTCGCCGTCGCCCGGCTCGAGCTCACCGCGGGCATCGGGATCGGGCTCCTCGTCGCCTACGCCGAGCTCGCCGTCGTCGGCGGGCTCGCGTACGTCGCCTCGCGCCGTCTCCTCGGTCTCGACGACGCCTCCACGGGGGCGGTCGTCGTCACCGTCGTGCTCGCGAACACGGGTTTCCTCGGGCTGCCGCTGAACGCGGTCCTGCTCGGGAGCGACGACGTCCCCGAGGCGATCACGTGGGATCTCTCGGTGAGCCTGCCGATGCTCTTCGTCGTCGGCTTCGGGATCGGGGCCGCGCTCGGCACGAAGGCGGGTGAGTCGGGGAGTGAACGCGCCCGTTCGTTCGTGATGCGCAACCCGCCGCTGCTCGCGCTGGTCGCCGCGCTCGTCGTCCCGGATGCGGCGGCGCCCGAGGTGCTGTCCGACGCGGCGAAGCTCGCCGCGATCGCGCTGCTGCCCGTCGGGTTCTTCGCGCTCGGCGTCCATCTCTGCCAGGAGGCCGAGGACGGGAGCCTGCGACTGCCGCCGCCGGTCACCCCGCCGGTCGCGCTCGCCGTCGGGCTGCGGATCCTCGTCGCCCCAGCGCTGTTCGCGGCCGGGGCGGCGCTCGCCTCGATCCCGGACGGGGTGGTGATCCCGGACGCCTACTACCTCCAGGCCGCGATGCCGTGTGGGATCAACGCGCTCGTCGTCGCGCACGTCTACGGCCTCGACCTGCGGATCGTCGCCGGGGCCGTGGCCTGGGCGACCGCTCTCGTCGTGGGCGGGGCGCTCGCCGTCGCGGCGCTCGCGTAGCCTCCGCGGTGTGCGCGCCCTCGTCCAGCGGGTCTCCCGAGCCGCCGTCCGGGTGGACGGGGCGACGACGGGGGAGATCGGGGCCGGCCTCCTCGTGCTCCTCGGGGTCACCCACGGCGACGATGAGGCGATCTGCGACCGCCTCGCCGGGAAGGTCCGTGCGCTGCGCGTCTTCCCGGACGCGGACGGGCGGATGAACGAGCCGCTCGGCGACCGCCGGGTCCTCGTCGTCAGCCAGTTCACGCTGTACGGGGACACCCGCAAGGGGACGCGCCCGTCCTACGTCGCCGCGGCTCCGCCGGAGATCGCCGAGCCTCTCTACGCGCGCTTCGCCGACGCGTTCGACGCTCCGCGTGGCGTGTTCGGCGCGCACATGGACGTGGAGCTCGTGGGCGACGGGCCGGTCACGCTCCTCCTCGAGGTCGCTCCGCCGCCGGTGCGATGAGGCGGACGGCCCTGCGCGCCCGCCGCTCGCGCGGTGGCGCGCCCGCCAGGACGCCTCGCTACCCTCAGCCGTCGATGACCGGTCGGGGGAAGCTCGGCGCCATCCTCGCGGCGGCGTCCACAACAGGTGTCCTGCTCCTCTCCCCGGCGTCCGCCCAGGACGCGTCGAGGGACTCGGATCCCCGTGGCCGCGCTGCGGCCGTGACGGGCCTCGAGCCGAGCGTGATCCACTCCGGCCCGGTCGGGCGCCAGGCGCTCGCGGGGCCCTGGCGCGTGACGACCGACCGTTACGACACCGGCAAGGAGAAGGGCTTCGCGGCGGGGGCGTTCGGCGGGCGGGCCGTGAAGCTCCCCCACTCGCCCAACGCGACGAAGCTCACGGGCAAGGCCGGCGTCGCGAGCCACAACGGCTCCATCGCCTGGTACCGGACGACCTTCACCGTCGACCGGTCGGGGCCACACCGGCTCCGTTTCGAGTCGGTCAACCACAGGGCGACGATCTTTCTCAACGGCCGCCAGATCGGCACGCACGTCGGCGAGTACCTGCCGTTCGAGTACCTCGTGAACCTCGAGGCGGACGAGCCCAACGAGCTCGTCGTCAAGGCGGACTGGCGGGGTCCGATCGCGATGAAGCGCTCCGGCTGGCATCGCACGTGGTTCAACTTCGGCGGGATCAACCGCGAGGTCTCGATCCGCCCGGTCGGGGACAGCGAGCTCGCGGCGCCGACGATCCGCACGCGTCTGCAGCCGGACGGCAGCGCGAAGGTCGACGTCACCGTCCACGTGAAGAACCGCCGGACCGAGCGCCGCGTGATCCCGGTCCGGGCCGCGCTGCGGCGGGAGGGGGAGCGCCACGACATCGACTTCCCCGGGATCGGGGTGCCCGGCGGGGGGACGCGCATCGTCTACCAGCAGATCACCGTGCCCGCCCCGAAACTCTGGGAGCCGGGCAGCCCGAACCTCTACGACCTCGACCTCGCCGTCGACGGGGAGGCCGGGTACACGACCCGCGTGGGCCTCCGCGAGATCACCCGCCGTGGGTCGCGCATGTTCATCAACGGCAAGCGCATCCAGATGCGCGGGGCGTCGATCCATGAGGACGAGCCCGGCAAGGGCGACGCCGTCGACGCCGCGGACATGGACGCGCTCGTGCGGGACCTCGAGTCGATCGGCGCGAACGCGACACGCGCCCAGCACCCGCTGCACCCGGCGCTCCTCGAGCGTCTCGATGCGGCCGGGATCCTCCTGTGGATGGGCATCGGGCCCGTCGACTCCCCCGGCTCGTGGACCTCACGCGGCCCGAAGCTGCTGCGCCAGGCGAAGGAGCGGGTCCGCCGGACCTTCCACCAGACGCAGACGCACCCGTCGATCATCGTCTGGAACCTCGTCAACGAGATCGCCGGTAACGGCCACCCGGCGGGGCAGATCCCCTACATCCAGGACATGTCGGCGGAGCTCAAGCGGCGGGACCCCGGCCGCCTCGTCGCGCTCGACATCTGGGGCAAGCATCCGCCGAAGAAGGCCGGGCCCGTCTACCGCAACATCGACGCGATCGGCGACACGAACTACATCGGCTGGTACCAGGAGACGAAGGCGCCGCGGGCCCAGGTCCGCCGCTCCATCTCGACACACATCCGCGACCTGCAGCGCATCTTCCCCGACCGCGTCATGGTCGTCACCGAGTTCGGCGCCGAGGCGAACGGTCTCAACCCGTCGCGTCGACCGGGTGGGTGGCAGTTCCAGGCCGACCTGCTGCGCCTCCACCTCGACGAGTACGCGAAGAACCGGAAGCTCTCCGGCGCGCTCGTATGGAACCTGCGCGACTTCGCGGTCGCCCCGTCGTTCGCCGGCGGGTCGATCCGCAAGCAGGTCCCGGAGATCAAGATCGTGAAGGGCATCAACCAGAAGGGCCTCTTCACGTACAAGGGCACCCGCAAGCGCAGCGCGGACGTCGTGCGCGACGCGCTCGCGCGGATGTCGCGCAACGGCGCGAGCGGCTGAGGGCGGGCACGCCGGCGGCGCGCAGGGTGCCCGCCGGCGTCCGCGGCGACCCCCCCCAGGTCAC
>JBFIDS010000027.1:0-15478 GCA_041603715.1 Paraconexibacter sp.
AGGTCGCGCACGCTGCGCTCCGCCTCCGGAGGCACGTGCGCGTCGAGGTCGATCGCGCGCACGATGCCCCGGGCGAGGACCCGGGCGTTGCGCACCGCGATGTCGATCTCGGGGGCGGCGATCGCGTAGCGCGTGACGACCGTGCGGTCGCGGCGCCGCAGCGGCGAGAACCGCGCGGTCTCCACGCCGACGCGCGCCGCGTCCCGGAACCCGCTCACCTCCGCCTCGGTCTCGCGCAGCGCGAGGAGCGCGTCCATCGCGCGGTCGTGGTCGCTGGAGCCCAGCGCGCCCGCCGCGATGTCGAGCGCGGTGGCGAGGCGCTCGAGCACCGGGAGAGCCGCCCGCCGCGCGAGCCGCGCCGGGTCGATCGGGAGCAGGTAGTGGACGAGGATCGCGACCACGCCGCCGACGAGGGCATCGATGGGGCGGGCGAAGTCGAACTCCGAGGGGACGTCGAGCGTCGCGACGAGCACGGCGCTCGACGCCGCCTGGCCGACGACGAGCCGGCTCCCTCCCAGGACGACGGCGGCGATCATCGCCAGCGCGACGACGAGCCCGATCTGGAGCGTCCCGGTCCCCAGGGCGATCACGAGCGCGTCAGCGACCGCGACCCCGAGCGCAACGCCGACGACGAGCTCGGCGGCGCGCCGGGCGCGTTGGCCGACGACGACGCCGAGCGCGACGACCGCCGCGACCGGGGCGAAGAACGGGGCTGCGTGCCCGATGAGCTCGAAGGCGACGAGCCAGGCGAGCGCGGCGGCGATCGCGGTCTGCGCGATGGCGGGCGCCGTGGCGCGCAGCCGTCGCGCACGCGAGAGACTCGCGGCGCGGACGGCTCGGCGGGCCGGGTGGCTGGCGTCGGGATCCCGCACCCCGGGAGCATCTCAGGGCGGGAGCGTCCGGTAGATTCGACCGTCCATGACGACCCACACGAAGAAGCTTCTCGCCCTGCTCGCCGCCGCGATCCTCACGGTCACGTTCGCCGCCTGCGGGGAGGAGCGCACGAGCGAGGACGTCTCCGACGAGCCCGCGGCGGGCGAGACCACGCCGGCCGAGGGCGAGGACGCAGCTGCGCTGCCGCCCGCCGAGGACGTCGACGTCGGGGAGATCTCGACCGACACCTCGAGCAAGCCGGAGATCGCCAAGCCCTCCGGTGACCCCCCGCCGACGCTCGTCCAGCGGGACATCGTCGAGGGTGAGGGCGAGGCCGCCGAGGCCGGGGACCTCCTCTCGATGCAGTACGTGGGAGTGTCGTTCTCGACCGGTGAGGAGTTCGACGCGAGCTGGGATCGGGGCGAGCCCTTCGAGTTCCCGCTCGGCGCCGGCCAGGTCATCCAGGGCTGGGACCAGGGCATCGTCGGGATGAAGCCCGGCGGGCGCCGGCTGCTCGTCATCCCGCCGGACCTCGGCTACGGGCCGACCGGCCAGCCGCCGGCGATCCTCCCCAACGAGACGCTCGTCTTCGTCGTCGACCTCGTGTCGGTGCAGAAGGGCGGCGGGACGGGCTGACGGACCCGCGGTCGGCCCGGGCCGGCGGCGGCGGGTGAACGTCGGCTCGTGAGGTCCCGCCCCCCGGGGGACGACGGTCGCCGGGGTTCAGGCGCCGCCGGGCCGGCCCGACGGACGTCCGAGGAGATCGCGCAGGGCCGCCTCGGTCGACCAGAACGCGAGCTCGTCCCACGGGACGTCGCCGGGGGCGAAGGCGCGCACCTCGGTCGCTTCGGGCGTCGTGCGGGGCGTCTCGTCGGTCGCCGCCGAGTACACGACGAGCACGACACGGTCCTGCGGGCGCGAGTACACGCCGACGAGCCCGGTGATCTCGATGGCGATGTCGACCTCTTCGCGCGTCTCGCGGTGCGCGGCGTCCTCGGTGGACTCTCCGAGATCGACGAACCCACCCGGGAAGGTCCACAGCCCGCCCCCGGGATCGAATCCCCGCCGCAGCAGCCAGACGTGGCCGTCGGAGCGCCGCAGCGGGATCGCAGCGGCGACGGGCTTCGGGTTGAAGTAGGCGATGAAGCCGCACGCCTCGCAGCTCACGCGGCGCGGGAAGTCGACGGTCGCCGGCGCCGCGCAGCGCGAGCAGTACCGCGTCTGCGCGAGGTGCGGGTTGAGGCCGGGCGCGTGCTCGGAGGGCGAGTGGTCGGGGGGATCGGGCGTGCTCACGGGACATCGCCCATGGTAGGCGGAGGGGGCTCAGGTCCGGACGAACCGTGTGACGCGGAGTGCACGACGCCGTGCGCGTGCCGCGTGCCGGCGCATCCGCTCCGGCAGACCCACGGGTGGACGGTGGCACGAGTCCACCGGGCGGCCGGCGTGCTGCAGAGCCGCGCGGCACGCCTCCTGGTCGTAGGGCACCGCGAGCAGTGCGACCCGGGCCTCGGCGAGATCGAGGACGGCGAGGCGCACGCGCGGGTCCGGCGTACGCGACTGACCGACGCTTCCGGGGTTCAGGAGGTGGCGCTCGCCGGTGCGCAGCGGGCCGACGCCGGGGTCGCGTAGTACCGTCCCGCTGGACTCGCCGAACAGCCACGGCTCGTGCGTGTGGCCGAGGACGAGGAGTCGTCGGCGGTCGAAGCCGCGGAGCGCGGCGAGTTGTGCGCACGCCTGGTCCCGCCCACGCACGTAGGCCTCGGGGTCGCTCATCGACCCGTGCGCGACGATGACACCCGGATCCACTGTCGTCCTCAGAGGCAGGTTCTCGAGGTAGTCGCGGGTGTCGGCGCCGATCCGTCGACGCGTCCAGTCGAGGCTGTCGCGGGCGAGGCCCCCGGAGTGCGTGTCGGACAGCTGGCCGGTCGCGATGAGGTCGTGGTTGCCGGCGACCGCGATCACCCCGCGCACGGCCAGGCGCTCGACGCATTCGTCGGGTTGTGCCCCGTACCCGACGAGGTCGCCGGCGGCGACGATCCCGTCCACGCCCTCCTCGTCGAGTCGGGCGAGCGCCGCATCGAGGGCGGCCAGGTTGGCGTGGATGTCGGCGATGACGCCGAGCCTCATCGTCCCGACTCGTTGTTCGTGCGACGCCAGGAGGGGAGGCGCTTGCGGACCCGCGGCCAGGCGATGTCGACGAGGTACGGCAGCGGATCGTCGAGACTCGCGAGCGTGCGGGCCTCGCAGCCCGCGGCGAACGCCAACCACCGCGCCGTCGACATGCCGTGCTCGCGGGCGGCGGTCCGGTCGCAGGTCGGGTCGCACCACCGGACCCCGGGCCGGGCGGGGCCCGGCGGGCGGAGGTGGGGTGTGCCCGTGAGGTCGCTGTGGACGAGCGCGGGGAGGTTCACTCCCGCTCGGGCGCCCGGGTGGTTCCAGAGGGTGAACCGCGGGTTGATCTCGAGCAGGTGCAGCTCACCGTCGGGACCTCGCTTGAGATCGCATTTGGCGACGCCCGTGAGCCCGAGTGCGGCCGTGATCGTGCGGCCCGCGGCCAGGACGTCAGGTGCGTCGGTGATCTCCACGGCGGTGCTGAAGCCGAACGCGCGTGGCAGCGTGCGGATCTTGCGTCCGGCGAACTCGCCACGCACGCGTCCGGAAGCGTCGATGTACGCGTGGTAGCTCTCGACCTTGGTCTCCGGACCAGGGATCAGCTCCTGGGCGATGAGGTCGATCCCGCCGGGCCGGAGGCGCTCGCGGAGCGAGCAAAGCGCGTCGGGCGAGTCGATCACCAGCGCCTTTCCCTTCGCGACCGTGGCCCATCGCGGGTGACGGGCCGCCGGCTTGACGATGAGCGGGAAGCAAAGGCCGACTTCGCGGTCGGCCGGATCCGCGGCGCGGATCAACGTCGATCGAGGAACCGGCAGGCCGAGGTCGCTCGCGAGGGCGTTGAACCGTCCCTTGTCGACGAGTCGCTCGATGAGGTCGGCGTCGGCGAGCACCATGTCGTAACGGGTCCCGAGCACCTGGCGGTGGCGTGAGGCGATGAGCAGCCCCTCGTCCGTGCACGGGTAGAGCACCGGCCTCGCGGGCAGGGTGTGTGCGAACGCGAGGAGGTCGTCGACGATGCGCTCGTCGCCCGGCGCGCGCGCGCCGAGGCTCCAGTGCACGTGCCGGGAACGGCGCACCGGGTCGGCCGGGTCGGTGACGACGGCGCACGGGATCCCCACGCGGGCGAGTGGGCGCACCGCGTCGGATCCTCCGAGCACGCACGCGGGTGCGACACCGCGGGACAGGGCTCTCGCTCGCCGTTCACGGTGCCGCGACCGGTCCCGAACGTCGGGCAGAGCGACCGGGGTCGGCATCGACGAGGCTGCCATCCGCACAGTGTCGACGCACTCGAGGTCCCGCCCGGGGGCAAGGGTGGCGCCGGCGATGGGGGAGATCCGCCACCCCGGGACTGCCCCGGGACGTCGCTGGGCGTGTGGAAGGTGCGGGCGCGGGGACCGCGCTAGACTCCGGCGCCTCGCCCTCCTAGCTCAGTTGGTAGAGCACTTCCATGGTAAGGAAGGGGTCACCGGTTCGAGTCCGGTGGAGGGCTTGTTTGGCGTGACGGCTGCCGGTGGTCTCGGCCGACCGCTTAGCCGTCGAGCGCTCGCAGCGGCGTCGTTTCATCCCGGAGGCGCTCCTTCTCGACGCTCGCTCCCGCAGTGAGCGCCTTCTTGCCGAAGACGAAATCCGCCGGACGGTTGACGGCGTCGACGGCGAGGAGGCGTGTGCCCGCGAAGGAGAAGGCGGCGAAGCTCCGACCGGTCTCGATATCGCCCCGGATCACGACGTCGTCGAAGCCCTGGGAGAGGCCGGCGATCTGCAGCTTGAGGTCGTACTGGTCCGACCAGAACCACGGGAGCTCGTCGTAGCTTCGCTCGTGCCCGCAGATCGCGGCGGCGGCGACCTTTGCCTGTCCAGTCGCGTTCTGGACCGACTCGAGCCGGATCCAGCGTCCGTAGCGTGGGTCGTGGTGCCTGGCGCAGTCCCCGATCGCGTAGATCCGTTCGTCGTTCGTCCGGCATTGCTCGTTGACGACGATGCCGTCCTCGACTTCGAGTCCGGCCTCGGACGCGAGCTCGACATTGGGAACGATGCCTGCGCCGATGACGACGAGGTCGGCGGGGTAGTGGCTCCCGTCCTGGCAGGCAACCGCCCGTACCCGCTGCTCGCCTTCGAAGGCCGCGACGCGCACGTTGGTGACGATGTCCACGCCTTCCTCCCGGTGGACACGCGTGTAGAAGTCCGAGACGCACTCCGCGGTCACCCGCTGCAGCACCCGGTCCATCATCTCGAGCACGGTGACCCGCATGCCGAGCTGTCGCAGGACGGCGGCCGTCTCGAGACCGATGTAGCCACCGCCGACGATCACGGCGTTCTCACCGGCGCGCACGTCGGCGCGGATGCCGTCCACGTCGGCGATGTCCCTGAGGTAATGGACGCCGGCGAGCTCGCCGCCGGGGAGCGGCAGGCGCCTGGCGCGTGAGCCGGTCGCGAGGACGAGCGCGTCGTACGGCACGCGCTCTCCGTCCGCAAGGAGGACGGCGCCCCGGTCGGGGTCGAGCGACGCGACGCGACGCCCGAGCCGGAACTCGACATCGATCTTCTCGTAGGCTCCGGCGGGGCGGATCAGGATGTCATCGAGGCTCTTCTCGCCGGCCAGGTAGAGCTTCGAGAGCGGCGGTCGGTGGTAAGGGACGGCCCGCTCCTCACCCACGACCGTGATCGTGCCCTCCCAACCGGACTGGCGGAGCGAGGGAGCGATCTGCGCGGCAGCGTGGCCGCCACCGACGACGACGCAGCGCGGATTGCTCATCGGAACCCTGCGCCCGCTCAGTGCTGCCCGAAGGGCAGTCGGACCGTGACTCCGTCGAGCTCCGGTGACATCGTGATCTGGCAGCCCAGGCGCGACTGCTCGTCGCGCGCATCCGTCAGCTCGAGCATCGTGTCCTCGTCGTCGGCCATCGCCGTGAGCTTCTCCGACCAGTCGGGCTCGACGTGGACGTGGCATGTCGCGCAGGCGCACACACCACCGCAGTCCCCGTCGATCCCGGGCACGAGATTGCGGGTCGCCGCAAGCATCAGGCTTTCGCCGTCGGCGATCTCGACCTCGTGGGTCGTGCCGTCGGCTTCAATGAACTTGACCATTCCCATGACTGACTCAGGCTCCGATCTCAGGCTCCGATGCGAACGGGCATGCGCAGGTATCCCCGCACGAAGGACGAGGGAACGGGCACCGCGTCGCCCGTGACGACGAGCTGGCCGGGGTTGGGCCAGCGCTTCAGGATCTCCTCCCAGAGGATGCGCAGCTGCTGCTCCGCCAGACGGTTGCCGACGCAGCGATGGATGCCGAAGCCGAAGGAAACGTGCCGCCGGACGTTGGCCCGCTCGATGTCGAGGCTCTCCGCATCGGGGAAGATCGACTCGTCGCGATTGCCGGAGAAGTACCACATGACGACCTTGTCGCCCTTCCGGATCGTCTTGCCGTGGACCTCGACGTCCTGGGTTGCGGTCCTGCGCATGTGCGCGAGCGGGGTCTGCCAGCGGATGATCTCCGACACCGCGCCCGGGATCAGCTCTGGGCGAGCGCAGACCTTGGCGTACTGCTCGGGGAACCGGTTCATGGCCAGCACGCTTCCCGTCATCGAGTTCCGCGTCGTGTCGTTGCCGCCGACGATGAGCAGGAGCATGTCCCCGAGGATGTCGGCGGGGCTCATGTTCCGTGACGACGGACTGTGCGCGAGCATGCTGATCAGGTCGTCCTTCGGTTCCTGGGCGGCCCGCTCCTGGAAGAGCTCCGAGAAGATCTGACCGGCACGCATGAGCTCGGCGGTGCGCTCCTCCTCCGTTTCGACGATGCCTCCGACGCCGGGGATCGTGGTCGTCAGATCCGACCAGCGCGTGAGCTGGAAGCGGTCCTCGATCGGCCAGTCGAAGAGCGTCGCGAGCATCTTCGCGGTCAGGTCGAGGGAGACCCGCTCCACCCAGTCGAACTCCTCGCCGACGGGAAGCGTGTCGAGCACGGCAGCCGTGCGCTCCCTGATGAGACCCTCGAGGTTCGCCAGGTTGTTCGGGGCGACAGCGGGGGAGGCTGCTTTGCGCCGCATCGTGTGCGCCGGCGGATCCATCTGGATGAACGCCGGGAGCTCGGAGGTGAAGATGTCCATGATCAGGACGCCGCCGTGCTTCGCGTCCGAGGAGAACTCCGCCGGGTGCGTGTCGACGAACATGATGTCCTCGTGCCGCGTGATCGACCAGTAGGGACCGAACTCGCTCTCGGGGCAGTAGTGGACGGGGTCGTCCGCTCGCAGCTTGGCGAAGATCTCGTTGCAGCTGCCGTCGACGAAGGCCTGGGGCGAGCCGGGGTTGAGTCCCGCGAGGGACGGGGAGGCGCTCATCTTCGAATCTCCTTGCTGAGGGTTCGTCAACACTCACCGACGCGTGGGCGGAACGCCTCTCCCGCCGGGCCTATTTTCGGCCCCCACGCGGGAGGGCAACTCGGTGGAAGGGGTCACCCGGCGACCCGATTTGACGCGCGGGCACTGGTCGGCGCGGCCAGGCCAGCGTCCTCGAGGATGAGATGCGAGGCCTTCTCGGCGATCATGATCGTCGCCGCGTTCGTGTTCCCGCGGACGATGGTCGGCATCACCGAGGCGTCGACGACCCGCAGGCCGGTGACCCCGTGGACCCTGAGCCGCGGGTCGACGACCGGACCGATCGCGCAGGTCGACGTCGGATGGAACAGCGTCATCGCGTTCGCCTGAATGAACTCCATCAGCTCCGCTTCGGAGGCGTCCGGCCGCGGCGCCTTGAACTCACCGGTGATGAACCGGGCGAGCGCGTCCTGCTGCGAGATCTGCAGCGCCACCCGTACTCCGGCGAGCATCGTCGCCCGGTCCTCGTCCGTCATCAGGTAGTTGTGCTGGATCCGCGGTTTGACGTACGGGCTCGGCGTGCGCAGCGTCACGGCGCCGCGGCTCGTCGGCTTCAGCACGCAGGGACCGAAGGCGACGCCGTGCTCGGTCGCCGCGCCGAGCCCCTCTTCGTGGAAGAGCACGGGCGCGAGATGGAACTGGCAGTCGGGGGCGGTGAGCCCCGGACGTGTGCGGATGAAGCCACCGGCCTCGCCGACGTTCGACGTCAGGGGTCCGCGACCCTCGGTCTGCAGGAGCTCGACGTTCTCCGGGCTCATCGCCGTCATCAGCGACTCGTAGTCGGCGGTGAAGTTGAGCAGGGTCAGGCAGTGATCCTGGAGATTCGTGCCGACCTCCGGGAGGTCGTGTCGAACCTCGATCCCGAACAGTGGGAGGACCTCGGCCGAACCGATGCCGGAGAGCATGAGCAGCTGCGGCGACTGGTAGGCGCCGGCGGACAGGATGACCTCGCGGGCGGCGAGGACCTCCTCGACCGTGCCCGCGCGGTCGACCTCGACACCGGTGGCCTTGTCGCCGTCGACGAGGACGCGCAGGGTCAGCGCGTCCGTGATCACGGTGAGGTTCTCGCGGTGGGAGACCGGATGCAGGTAGCGGGCCGCGGCGCTTGCGCGCATCCCGTCGGCCTGCGTCGTCTGGTAACGGCCGAAGCCCTCCTGGCGCGCGCCGTTGAAGTCGGGGTTCTTCTCGTGGCCCGCCTGGGCGGCGGCGTCGACGAAGGCATCCGCGATCGGGTTCATCGACCGGCTCTCGCGAACGGTCAGCGGTCCACCGGCACCGTGGAAGACGTCCTCCCCGCGCTCGTTGTCTTCTGCGGCCCTGAAGTACGGCAGGACGTCGTCGTAGCTCCAGCCGTCGGCGCCGCCCGCGGCCCACTCGTCGAAGTCCACGCGGTTCCCGCGGATGTAGATCATGGCGTTCATCGAGGACGACCCGCCGAGCACCTTGCCGCGAGGCAGGTACGCCCGGCGGCCACCGAGTCCCGGCTCCGGTTCGGTCTGCATGTCCCAGTCCCGGCGGCTCTTGAACAGCGCCCCGAACGCGACCGGGATGTGGATCTCCTGGTCGGAGTCGGTGCCGCCGGCCTCCAGCAGCGCCACCGTCACCTACGGATCCTCGGTCAGTCGCGCGGCGAGTACACAGCCGGCCGAGCCGGCACCGACGATCACGTAGTCGTACATTTCTCTCCTCTTGGCAGGACGGTCGGAAGGGCCCGACCCAGGTGTTCGGTGCGTCGCGTGTGACCGCGCCGGTCGCGTTACGTCGTCGCCGGCCCGGCGACGGACACCGTCAGGGTGCCGTCGTCGAGGCGTGCGCGCAGGGCCTTCTTGTCGAACTTGCCGACGCTGGTCTTCGGCACGCCGTCGATGAACGCGAAGGATTCTGGGACCCAGAACTTGGCGACCCGGGGGAGCAGGTGCTCGCGAAGGTCCGCCGGCGTCGTGTTCGTGCCGGGACGCCGGACAACGCAGGCGAGGGGCCGTTCGGTCCAGCGGTCGTCGGGCATGCAGATGACCGCGGCCTCCAGGACATCGGGGTGGGCCATGATCTCGTTCTCGAGGTCGACCGACGAGATCCACTCGCCCCCGGACTTGATGACGTCCTTCGCGCGGTCGGTGATCTTGACGTAGCCGTCCGCGGTGATGGCCGCGACGTCGCCGGTACGGAGCCACGAGCCGTCGAGATGGTCCTCGGAGGGGCTCTCGTAGTACCGGCTCGCGACCCACGGGCCGCGGACCTGGAGTTCGCCGGGGGACACGCCGTCCCACGGAAGCTCCGCACCGCTGTCGTCGATGATTCGGGCATCCACGAGCGGCGCGAGCTTCCCGGCGGTCGCGCGGTAGTCCCAGCGTTCGGGCCCGACGACACCCGCAGGTTCACGGGCGCAGGAGCCGAGCGGGCTCATCTCCGTCATGCCCCAGCACTGCACCATGGTCACGCCGTGGCGCTCCTCGAACCCCTGCATCAACGTCAGCGGCACGGCTGCTCCTCCGCAGGGGACGACCCTGAGCGAGCTGAAGTCCGGCTTGTGCTCGTCGGCGTACGCGAGCAGGTCCATCCAGATCGTCGGCACGGCGCCGGCGATTGTCACCCGCTCCTCCTCGATCAGCCGGGCGATCGGCTCGGGCTGGAGGAAGCGGCCCGGCATCACGAGGCTGGCGCCGACCAGTCCGCAGGCGTACGGCAGGCCCCATGCGTTGGCATGGAACATCGGGACGACCGGGAGCACACGGTCCCCCGCGCGGATGTCCAGAGAGTCGTGGAGGCACTCGGCGAGCGAGTGCAGGACGTTCGAGCGGTGCGAGTACAGCACGCCCTTCGGGTTGCCTGTCGTGCCGCTCGTGTAGCAGAGTCCGGCGGCCTGACGCTCGTCGATCGCGGGGTACACGAACGGCTCGTTCCCGGTGAGCAGGTCCTCGTAGCGCACGACGTTCGGGAGTGTGCCCGCGGATCCGTCGCCGATGAGGACGAAGTGCTCGACGGTCGTGAGGTCCTCAACCACGGCCTCCAGGGCAGGGACCAGCGAGTCGTCGACGAAGATGACGCGATCCGCGGCGTGGTTGATGATGTAGGCGATCTGCTCCGGAAAGAGGCGCAGGTTGATCGTGTGCAGGACGGCGCCCATGCACGGGACGGCGAAGTAGGTCTCGAGGTGCTCCTGGGAGTTCCAGGCGAACGTGCCGACCCGATCCCCTTCCTTCACTCCGAGTGCGGCGAGCCCGCCGCAGAGCCGGTCGATCCGCTCGGCGCAGTCACGGTAGCGCGCGCGGGTCTTCGTCCCGTCGGGCCGCAGTGAGATGACCTGCGCGTCGCCGGACTGACGCCGCATCCGGTCCAGGATGTGCTGGATGGTCAGCGGGTAGTCGTTCATGACGAGGCCTTCGAGCATGGGCTCCTCCGGTGGAGTGGTGACGGACGGTTGTGTGGAGGCGGTCATCGTTCAGACCAGCCAGTTGTCAAGCATCGGGTCGCGCTCGGTGGCGACCTCGTCGGCGGTCAGCAGAGCGGTCCGCCGCCGGAGCTGCTGCTTGACCTGCCGGTAGGCCGGCAGGTCGGCGAGCTCCGTCGCGTGGGCGGTCGCGGCGTCCACGAGGTCCGCCGGCTCGCAGAGGACATCGACGACCTGGAGCGCCATCGCCTCGTCGGGGCTCAGCACACGACCGGTCAGGCAGAGCTCGCGGGTGACGGCCGGGTTCAGCTCGGCCTCCACGACGAGCATCGCGACCGCCGGGAAGGGCACCCCGGCGCGGACCTCGGTGAGGCCGACGGAGCACTCCGCCGTGGTGAGCAGGCGCCGATCGCAGGCGAGCGGCAGCACCAGGCCGCCGGCCAGCGCGTGGCCGTTGAGGGCCGCGACGATCGGGACCGGGGCGCTGTACAGCGTGTGGATGACCCGGTTGAGCGCGGCGACCGTCGCCCGGCGCTGGGCGTTGTCGTAGCCACCGACGAGCTTGGTGTCGATGCCGGCGCAGAAGCAGCGACCGGCCCCGGTGAGGACGATCGCGCGGGCCTCGCCGGCGAGATGCGTATCGAGCGTGTCTTGCAGGTCGTCGAGCAACGCGAGATCGAGCGCGTTGACCGGCGGGCGATTCAGCGTGATCACGGTCACGCCATCGCCGTGGTCGTCGACCCGCAACGTGGAACTGGTGGAGCTGGTGGTCATACGAGACGATCCCGTCGGTCGGGGACCGGGACGACGCTACGCCGGGCGGTGGGACGCACGCATGCCTCACCGGGTCCATTTTGCTCTCCCGCGCGGGAGGCTCCCCGCGCACGGTGGTCTCCCCTAGGCTCCCGCTCGTGCGACGCGACCAGCAGATCCTCCAGGCGTCGGCTGAGTTGTTCCTGGAGCGTGGGTTCCACAACGTCCGGCTGGAGGACATCGGGGCTGCGGTCGGCATCACCGCGCCGGCGATCTACCGGCATTTCGCGAACAAGGACGAGATCCTCGTCACGTTGTTCGACCAGGCGATGGACCACCTGCTGCTGCTCGTCCACGAAGCCGGCCCGGACGCCGATCCGCATGCCGCGCTCGACGCGCTCGTCACCGCGCAGGTGGATTTCGCGCTCACGGATCGCCAGGTCGTCAGCGTCTACGCCCGGGAGGCACGATCGCTGGAGGGCACCTGGCGACGACACGTGAGCCGGCGCCACCGCGAGCAGGTGGACCGCTGGTGTGCAGCTCTGTCCGCGTGCATTTCCGGTCGCACGGACGCCGAGCTCCACAGCGCGGCGCACGCGTGCATCGGGATGACGCTGTCGGTGGCCCAATGGCCGAAGGAGGCCCGCCAGACCCCAGGGCTGCGGGACATGCTCACCGCGATGGTGCACGGGGCGATCGCTGCGCTCGATGACGAGCCTCAGTAGGAGCGCGGCAGCCCGAGACTGTGCTCGGCGACGTAGTTGAGCAGCATCTCCCGTGACACCGGGGCGATGCGCATCAACCGGACCGTCCACCACAGCGTCGTCAGGTCGTACTCGAGGGCGAGGCCGTTGCCGCCATGGGTCTGGATGGCCTGGTCGACGCAGGCGATTCCCGCCTCGGCGGCGGCGTACTTCGCCATGTTCGACGCCTCACCGGCGGGCAGCCCCGCGTCGTGCAGCGCCGCTCCGCGCTCGATCATCAGCCGCGACTGCTCGAGCGCGATCTTCGCAGCGGCGAGCGGGTGGGCGAGCCCCTGGTGTGCGCCGATCGGGACCGACCACACCCGGCGGTCGTTGGCGTACGCGCACGCCTTCTCCAGCGCGTACCGCGCGGTGCCGGTGCAGATCGTCGCGGCGATCAGCCGCTCGGGGTTGAGCCCGTCGAACCCGACGCGGAGCCCGTCGCCGACGGCGCCGATCAGGCGGTCACCCTCGATCCGGACGTCGTCGAAGAAGAGGCCGAACTGCTGCTCCGGCGCGTCGATCGCGGTCGGGATGACCTGGCGGTCGAGACCGTCCGCGTCGGCATCGACGAGGAACAGCGACAGCTGCGCGCGACCTGTCTGGGGACTGGTTCCGGTCCGGGCGACGACGAGGATCGCGTCGGCTTCGTCGGCCCCGGAGATGTAGGTCTTCGCGCCGTTCAGCACCCAGCCGTCGTCGTCGGGCCGGGCGGTGGTCGCCAGCTGATGGGTGTTCGATCCGGCGTCCGGTTCGGTGATCGCGAACGCGAGCTTCGATGTGCCGCCCGCGACACCGGGCAGCCACCGTTCGCGTTGAGCATCGCTGCCGTGACGCGCGAGGATGGTGCCGCCGATGGCCGGCGAGACGAGGAGCAGCAGCAGCGGGCAGCCGACCGCCGCGAGTTCTTCGCTGACCATGCACAGGTGGCGCATGCCGAGGCCCCCGCCGCCGTACTGCTCGGGGATGTTGATCCCGAGGAAGCCGGCGCCGGCGAGCGCGTCCCAAAGTTCGTCGGGGGACTCGCCGCGGCGCGTCGTCGCAATGAAGCGCTCGCGGCCGTACTCCAGGGCGATCCCGCGGACGGCTGCTCTGATCGCCTTCTCCTCGTCCGTCTCGATCAACGGGACGGCGCCCGTGAGAAAATCGGATTTAACTCTCGCTTGCGCACCCATGTCGAGCAAGTTAGCGTGTTACTGGCGCAGAAGTAAAGCTTGCGTAACTCGATCGGATTCGGATTGGAGACCTCACATGACGGCCATCACGCAGGCGACGCTGGGCGTGTCGGCGTTCGCCCCCGACATCGAGGGGACCGTGCGAATCGCGCGTGCCGCGGACGTCGCCGGCCTCGACACCACGTGGACCAGCGAGCTCTTCAACCGCTCGGCGACGATCCCGCTGGCGGCGATGGCCGGAGCCACCGAGCGATCCCGGATCGGCTCGGCGATCGCCTACGGCGTGGGTCGAAGCCCGCTCACCCTGACCGCCGAGGCACGCGACCTCGACGAGCTCAGCGGCGGCCGTTTCATCCTCGGACTGGGCAACGGAACGCGGCGCATGATCTCCGACTGGCACGGCCTGGACCCCGAAGCCCCGGCCGTCCGGATGGAGGAACTGGTCGGGCTCGTCCGCCGCCTGTGGAACGTCACCGAGCCCATCGATCACGACGGGCGGTTCTACCGGTTGAAGTTCCGCCCGATCGAAGACGTGCCGCCGCCGAGCACCGAGCGCCTGCCGATCTACACCGCGGGCGTCAACCCGCGGATGGTCGAATGCGCCGGGCGTGTCGCGGACGGGATCATCGGGCACCCCATGTGCTCGGCGAAGTACCTCGAGGAGGTCGTGCGCCCGGCCGTCGCCAAGGGCGCCGCCCACGCCGGCCGGTCGGCGGACGACATCGCGATCACGAGCATGGTCATCTGCGTGATCCACGACGACGTCGAGCAGGCGCGCCGCGAGGCGGCCAACCAGATCGCGTTCTACAGCACGGTCAAGAGCTACGACGGCATGCTGGCCAACGGCGGCTTCGAGAAGCAGGCCGCGACGATCCGGGATGCCTTCGCCGCCCGCGACTCGGCGGCCATGGTCGCCGCGGTCACCGAGGAGATGATCGACGCCATGGCGGTGACCGGAACCGCCTCCGACGTGCGCAGAGGGCTGCGGCGGTACGACGGCATCCTGGACCACACGATCATCTACTCCCCCACGCATCTGATCGCCCACGAGCGGGTCGAGGAGAACCTCATGTCGCTGATCGACATGGTCGCGACCGCGCGCGCCGTCGCATGATCATCTGGAGGGGGTCGGTGCAGGACCGAGCGCTTTGAGCCAGGCGCGGTCCTCGAGCAGGTCACGGCCGGTCTCGGCCCGTCGCCACTGGTCGGTGGCCAGGAACGCGCGGTGGAACGGGACGAGTGTCGAGATCCCCTCGATCTCGAACTCCTCCAGCGCGCGCCGCATCCGCTCGGTGGCGCGCTCGCGGTCCGAGTCCCACACGATCAGCTTGGCGAGCAGCGGGTCGTAGAACGGGCTGACGACCGAGCCCTCGTCCACGCCGGAGTCGACACGAACGCCCGGGCCCGACGGCGCGTTCCAGGTGGTGATGGTCCCCGGTGACGGCGCGAAGCGCTTATGCGCGCTCTCGGCGTTGATGCGGCACTCGATCGCCCAGCCGTTGAGGACGACATCCGCCTGGGCGAGGGTGAGCGGGAAGCCGGCCGCGATCAGGATCTGCTCGCGCACGATGTCGACGCCGGTGACGAGCTCGGTCACCGGGTGCTCGACCTGGAGACGGGTGTTCATCTCGAGGAAGAAGTACTCGCCGTCGACGAGCAGTCCCTCGATCGTCCCCGCTCCGACGTATCCGACCGCCGCGGCCGCACGGACGGCGATCTCGCCGAGGCGCGCGCGCAGCTCGTCGTCGACGTGCGGTGCGGGTGCCTCCTCGATGACCTTCTGGTGGCGCCGCTGCACCGAGCAGTCACGTTCCCCGAGGTGGATCACCGTGCCGTGGGTGTCGGCGAGGATCTGGATCTCGACGTGTCGGGGGTCGTCGAGGTAGCGCTCGACGTAGACCCGCGGGTCGGAGAAGAAGCGCTCACCTTCCGAGGACGCCCCGGTGAACGCCGACTTCGCCGACGCATGCGCGGAGGTCGGCGTGACGTTCATCGGGCCGTCGGCGAGCGCTATCCGCGCAATGGGATCGAAGACCGGCGCGCGCCGGCTGATGGCGGCCGCGG
>JBFIDS010000028.1:0-15134 GCA_041603715.1 Paraconexibacter sp.
CAGACAGGCCCTCGAAGGACCAAGCCGCGCGGCAGACCACAAGCCCCTGACGTCTGCGCTTCGCTACGTCAATCGCTCGCGCCCACACCAAGAATCCCACAGGAGCCGCCCGTCGACCAGACCCTTGACTTTCATCCGTCAACCGGCCTTGACAACGCGCGCGCCCAGCAGGATCGCGTCGTAATCCTGCGTAGCCGCGTGCGCGACGATCTCGGGGCCCGGCTTGCCTCGCAGTATCAGCGTCCGCGCCGAGATGTCGTCAGGAATCCGCCGCAACGCGTCCTGCAGCATGCGCTCACCCTCCACGTCGAACTCCTGCTGTGGAGGCCAAGGGGTGCCGACCACCGCCGGCCACCGCCCCGTTTCGACGGAAACGTCGGTGACCACGGTCAGCAAGGTCACCCTGGCATGACCGCGACCCGCCGCCATCACTGCCGCCGTCAGCGCCAAGTCAGCACTGGCCGACCGATCCAGGGCGACCAGGAGATGCCCAAAGCGCAACCGCCCGGCTCCGGGCAGAGACTCTCCGGCGACAGTTGAGGATCTGGCGTCTCGCTCACCACGCCACCCCACGCCCGGACGTCGCGGCGGCCCGGCCGCGCCGCCGATCGCGCCCGGGCGCGACGACCGGGTGTGAATCCATCGCCGCGAACGCCTCGCGCAGCCTCGCGAGCGCACGAGAAAGCCCGTCGACCTCCTGCGTGGACCATCCGCCCAGCGCTCGGACGAAGACCTCGACCATCCGGCCATGCGAGGCATCGAGCACCGCTCGACCAGCCTCTGTCACGAGGATCTGCTGAGCGCGGCCGTCCGACGGATCGGGCTCTCGACTGGCGTACCCGGCGGCGCAGAGCGCAGCTGTCTGCCGGCTGACCACCGACACATCGACGGCCAGCCGGTGAGCCACGTCACTGACGCGCAGCGGGCCATGGGCGTGGACCGCGGCAAGCGCCACGAACCCCGGCGTCCCGAGCCCAGCGAGCGCACGACGCCCAAGAGCGCGGCGAACCTCGCCAAGGCCGTACAACTCGCGCACCAACCCCTCGACCGCCCCGTCCCTTTTCGTTGCGTTCCCCACGCAAACATAGCGCACGCTATTGGCCGCTCGTGCCCCGGCGGCTAGCGTAGGCCGCCGTTGTGGCACGCCTCCCGGGCTGATAGATCCCGTGACTGTGAATCTGTGCCGCAGCGACGCCGACGCCATCGGCGAGTTCGCGAATACGTCAAGCCGCCCCGCGTGCCGAGGGGCAGCTTCCCCCCGCGGTCACGGCGGCGCAGGCTGGAGCCGCGGGTAGTACGCCGTCACGCCCTTGAAGGTCCATGGACCCTGCGTGACACACGGCGGGGCAGCGCCAAGCGCCGGGATGAAGAGCGGGTTCCCCGTGTGTCGACAGTCGAAGCTCTTGTAGCGACCGATGTCCTCGAGGAAGCCCGGCTTCGGATAGGCATTGCCACGGTGCGTGGGGAGACGCTTGACCCAGCCACCGACTGTCTCGTTCCAGAGAGTGATGACTCCTGGCACGTAGTTGGTGACGCGGTTGCCCGGCCCGACGACGTACCCGCCGTGGATCTGTCCGACGTTGGCGAATGTGAGGATCACGGAGTCTCGGACTGTCCCGAGGAGGTCCAGGACCGGGATGAATTCGCGAGAGGTGGGGTAGATCTGCCGCAGGGCCGGCTCGGCCGCCTCCAAGATTTTGGTGAGGGACGGCAGCCCCTTGTTGCCGGCGCGAATCACTCGCGGCAGATCGCTGAACGCCTTGCGGAAGGTCGGAGCGGCACGCTCGATCGCGCGAAGGGCAGGGTCGACCTCGGGCACGACGGGCCTCACCGCCGTGACGGCACGGTCGAGGTCGTCGCTCGCGATCGAGAGTCGGTTGAAGGACCCCCGCAGCGAGCCTAGGAACGGGGGCAGCACGCGTATCGTGGCGGCGAGCGCCTCGTTCTGTTGCGCCGTCGCGTCGAACACGCGGTTGCCCTGAGTGATCGCGGTCTGCATCGCACCCTGCCGGCGACCGAGGACCTCGAAGATCGTGCCCGACCGATCGAAGAGCGTACCGAGGCTGTCACTTTGGCGGTCGAGCTCGTCGGCCACCGTCGCGAAATCACCGAACACCGGATCGAGTCGCCCGATTGCGCTGTTGGTCGCCGCTCCGCGATCGGCGAACGCCTTCGCCATACCGCCGAGCATCGTCCGTAGACGCAAGCGCGTACGCGGTTCAAACGTTTCCAGCACATTGTCGAGTCGCTGGGTCGGCACCGCGCTGGCGAGCGGCAGGACACCGTCCTCCTGCAGGGCGGGCGCCCGTCGGGCTGCGGGGTCGAGCTCGAGGTACGCCTCGCCGAGCAGTGTCTTCGTACGCAGCCGCGCCCGGGTGCCGACCCGAAGGGGCGCATAACGCTCGTCGATCTCCACCGTCACACGCGCGCTGCGACCGGTACGAGAGACGTCACGGACCCGGCCGACGTCGACCCCGGCGATCTGCACGTCAGCCTGGGGATGGAGGTTCGATGCCTGCGGCAGCTCGACGACGGCGCGATAGCCGCCTGCCTCCAAGGGCACCGAGCCACCGAAGGTGCGCCAGGTCAGGATGCCGATCAGGATGCTGCCGATGATGAGCGCGATCATCGGCAGCATCCGCGCGAGGCTGGGAACATGGGTCTCCACGACTACTCCTCCGGGCAGAGCGCGTAGGTGGGGACCAGGACCCTCAGGATCTCTTCAAACCCGGCGAGACTGGCGAGCTGTTGGCAGCTGACCATGACCTGACCTCGTGCGCCGCCGCCGTGGGCGTCCTTTGCGCTGAACGCCGAGTTGTAGTTGTGGGCGAACCACGGTGCCCAGAACAGGAAGCCCTCGTCGTCGTACCCCAGCTTCTTCCCGGGCGGGTTGTAGGCGAGCTCGTTGAACACGTAGTTGAGGCCCTTGAGGTCGGTAAGGAGCGCGGGGGTCTGTCGGCGCAGTCCGGCGACCGCCGGCGAGAGAGTGCGCAGCGCGGGGGCGGAGGTCCGCACGAACGGCCGAATGCGGAGTTCGAGTTCCCGCTGTCCGGTTTCGGCGAACGGACGCAGCTCGTTCAGGGCTCGCGGCAGAGCGCGGACCGCGGGCGTCAACGCGGTGAGGGCGGGACGCAGTTCGCGGGCAAATGTCCGCGCCTCCTCGAGCGCCTCACCGGTGCTCTGGAGGGCGCCGGGGATGCGGGCGACGGTCTGCCGCAGTGGCGCCTCCTGCTCGGCGAGGGCGCGCAGCGTGCGGCGGGACGTGAGGACGACCTCAGCCAGGTCTCCGTCGGCAACGGCGGCGCGCGTGACCCGCGAGACGTTGTGGACCAGCCGCGCGAGCTCGCGGCGCCGCCCGGCCATCGCCTCGGTGACGGCCCGGACCTGTCCGGTGGTCGGGGCCAGCGCCCGAAGGGCGCCGCGGAGATCCTCACCGCGCCCTTGGGTACCCGTCCGCAGCGACGTGAGCATCGATGCGAGGAACGTTCGCGTGTCCCCGTCCAGCGATGAGAGGAGTTGCGACAGCGGAACCGGGACGGCGCTGCGAGCACGTCCGAGCGTGCCCCCGTCCGGCAACGCGGGCGACGGCGGGCGGCCAGGCGCGAGCACGACCTCCATGTCCTGCAACGGCGTGATCGGACGCAGCGACGCTCGCGCGTTTCGATGTACCCGAGGAAGCTGCGAGCGGTCGATCGAGAGGGTGATCCGGGCCCGCTCCGCGAGAAGCTCCAAGTCGGCGACGCTACCGACCGTCACGCCGGCGACCCGGACGGGTTGCCCCAGTCCCGGCTGGATTCCGTGGGCGGCGGAGACGTCGATCTTGATCTCGTAGGTGTCGCGGAACGGCACCGGCGCGCGCTCACGCACCAGGACGTAGGCCGCCGAGGCAAGCCCCGCCAGGACGAGGCCGATCAGGACGACGGCGCTGAGCACGGTCGGACGCCTGCTCATCGCTTGCCCCCGCGACCCAGCAGGTCGTCGAGGAGTCCGGCGACAGCGCCTTCGAGTCCCTGGGCCTGAGGCGACGGCTTCCCGTCGGTCTTGGGGCTTCCGAGCAGGCCCCCCACGATGTCCCCGAGCGGGCGACGCGGCGGATCTTGCGGGGGCGGCGAACCACTCTGCGGCTTGCTGTCATCGGCGCTCGGACGCGGGTTCGAGGGCAACGCGGCGGGACGTTTCGCGGTGCGGCGGGGCGGTTTCTTCCCGCCTCGGCGTTCGGGCAGCTCCTTGAGCAACATACGTAGCAGGGAGCGACGGTCGGCGCGATCGCCGCTGAGCAGACCGAGCACCTCGCTGCGGCGCCGCGTCTCGGCCCTCGTGGGGACGCGCTTGGGGATCACGCGCTTGTTCACGGGCGTCCCGATCCGGGAGCGAGCCCCGAAGTTCGGGACCTCCTGGTCCTTGCACCAGGCATCGGGCCGGTACTCGGGCTCCACGCCGGCCCCGAGCCAGATCGGGTTGACACCTTCGAACTCGCCGTTGCCGATCAACTCGCCGACTCCAGGGATGAACTCCTGGAGCGCGTTGGCCCCCTCAGCGAGTCCGAGGCGCAACGTCCCGCCGTTCCCGTCGAATCCGGCAGACGATCCCAGCAGGTTGGCGCCGAGGTGCAGGACGTCATGCCAGACCGGGCGGTCCGTTGAGTTGGGACCGTCCGGGAGCTTCGTGTTGAGCGCCGGCAGAATCGTCCGGTTCACGCACTGAGCGGCTTTGTCCAGCAGATCGAGCCCACGAGCCAGAGGCGGCTGGAGCGCCGGGAGGTTCGCGGTGAGCGGCTCCAGGTCGCGCACGAACGAGGCCAACTCCCCCGGCTGCGAGGCCAGTTGCAACTGCCGGAGAAGCCCGGTGGTCCCGTCGAATGCCGCGGGTGCGGCCCGAAGGCCAGGACGCAGATCCTCGGCGAACCGCGTCAGAACGGGAAGCGCCGCGTCGATCTCACGTAGGCTTGCCGGGGCGATCCGCAGCACCTCGTCGAAGCTCCGGACACTGGCCGAGAGAGAATCCGTGTCAGACGAGAGCGCGCCCGCAACCCGATCGAAGTCAGCGACCAGGTCAGCCAGGGCGTTCGGGTCGCGGCCCAACTGCTCGGTGAAATCCGCGGTCGATCCGACCGCGCGATGCAGGTCACCAGCCGCTGTGCCCTGCACGGCCCTGGCCGTCTGCTCCACGCTCCCGAGTGCAGCGTCCAGTTCCCTGGTGGCACGACGCATCTCGTCCGAACCACGCATCCCACGCGCGCCGCCGAGACCGGTGGCCAGTTCGGCGACCGTGCCTGTGAGCGCGCTCCTGACCGGCTCGGTGAGCGTGCTGAGGACCTGGTCGACTTGCACCGGAACCGAGGTACGCTCCAGCGGGATCGTCGTGCCGTCTTCGAGCTGCGGGGCCGCCGGCGTTCCGGCGCTGACGTCCACGTAAAAGTTTCCCTCGAAGAAAAGTCGGGGCTTGATCGCGAGCGAGGCATTCCTGCGCAGGTGCTTCGGGTCTTCGAGTTCCATCGTCACCACCGATGTGCCCTCGGGGCCGGTCCGGACGCCGGTGACTTTGCCGATCTCGACCCCGGCGCGGCGAACGGGATTCCCTGGCCTCAGCTGATTGGACGTCGAGAACACTCCGTGGACCTCGAAGGCGTCGCCGAACGGGAGCTCGCGCCAGGTGGCGGCATACACCGCGATCGCGATCAGGACCACCGCGATGCCCGCGGCGGCGAGGAGGCGGCGGTCGCTCCCGGCATCGCGAGAAGAAGCCCGATGTCTCACTTCTGCTCCTCCGTCAGCAACGGCAGCAGGTCGATACTCCGGGCGCGGGCCTGCACGTCCGGCGGCGGGTAGGTGTCGAGCGTCTTGTTGCTCTGCAGACCCGGGGGGTTGCCGAGCAGCGGCGTGCCCGGCCGGTTGAACACCGGGAGCGATCCGTATGGGTACGGCTCGTTACCGGACTCGCACTCGTCGTAGTTCTGGTTGGGGTTCACGTTGACCGCGAGCCCCGACACGGGCCCGGGCGCCTGGAGCGACTCGCCGATCGCGCCGAGGTGCTTCTCGACGATGAACGCCATGGGGGGCCCTTCCTTGAAGCCGACGGTCCCGTAGGCGGTGCCGAAGCTCTGCGCGAAGAGGGAGATCACGTTGCACTGGACCTGCGCGGGGACGAGTTTCTCGAGGGTCACCTGCGCCGAGGTCGCCATGTCGCCGAGCTTGCGCAGGGAGCCTCGGGTCGCCGGCTCACGACTGCGGCGGCCGAGCTCGACGAGTGTTCGGTCAAGAGGGGCCGTCAGCCGGGGCAGAGCCTGCAGCGCGGGCGTGCCGGCGTCGAGGGCACCGTTGGCCTCGCGCAGGGCGCCAGGCAGGCGGACGACCGCCGGACGGAGTCCGGTGAAGACCTCCGCCAAGCCGTTGAGACTCGGCTGAAGTCGGGTCAGGCCAGCGGTCGTGGCGCGCTCGGCCGGCGCGGCAGCCCGGATCGCCGCCGTGAGTGCCTCGTTCTGGTCGGCGATCGCCGCGAACGTCGTCGAGCCACCGTCGAAGAGGCTCGCGAGTTGTGGTGCGACCGGTCGCAGGCCGGAGATGAACGCGGCATAGCGGTCGATCCACGCGGCAAGGCGGGTCGATGGCGCGGCCAGTGTCCTGCTGACGCCCTGCAGGGGTGGCAACAGGTCGGCCAGCGCGGCGAGTCCGCGGTTGAGAGACGGACCCCGCCCGGCGAGCGCGTCCCCGAGCGACGTCAGCGTCGCCTGGGCACTGCGTGCGGTCGATCGGTCGAACGTGTCGAACAGGTCGGTGAGGTCGACCGTGCGCTCGGCGCGGGCCAGCGGCAGCACGTCACCCTTTGCGAGCGTCGTCGTGCTCGTCCCGAGTGTGAGGTCCACATAGCTCGTGCCCAGAATGGAGGCGGGCCGGACCTTGACGGTGCTGTCAACCGGCAGGTCGCCGACAGAACGCTCGAGCTTGAGCGTCGCCTGCGCGGTGGGCGGGCCACCGGCGTCCCCGCGCACCGCCCGCACGTCCTTCACCTGGCCGACGCGTACGCCCGCGATCCGGACGTCGTTCGTCGTTTGGAGTCGGTCGGCGCTCGGCAGTTCGATGGTGACCTCGCGGACGCTCTCGAGCGGCAGGCTGCGGTTGGCGTTGAACGCCACGTAGGCAACGGCCACGACGAGCAGCGAGACCACGAGCCCGATCGTGCGGAAGCTCCGGCCCTGCTCTGGGAGTCTCCGGGGCGTCACTTGAGAAGATAGCCGAGGAGTGCCTCGACGCGGTCGGGGTTCTCTTTGGCGATCCGTGCGTAGTCGTCGTTGCGCAGCACCGGCGCGCCGGTCGGGAGAACGGTCCCGAGCCGCTGCGGTCCGACGCTGGGAGCGTTCACGGGGATCGTGCCGCTGCCGGGCGCCGAGTACGCCTGGCTGCAGCCGACCCTCTGGAGGTTCAGCAGGCAGGGGACCGAGACGTTGATGACGACGCCGACGAAGTGCGAGATCCGGTCGTACCCGCCCGACATCGCCGCCATCTGGTAGAAGAACTTCATCACTGCTTCGACACCCCCCTGCTTGGTCAGGCTGTCGAACAGCAGCGCCGTCTCTCGCGCCGGCAGTTCCAGGTCCTGCACGAACTTCCGGAGATCCTTGAAGACCGGCGTCGCAGCGCGAACGTCGGCTCGGCGTTCGGCGGCGACCGTCCCGAGCGTGCGCAGCGCGCGTCGACCGGCGCTGGCGAATGGGACGATCTCCTGCGTGAACGTCGTGAGGCGTGGTGCTGCGGCCTTCAGGTCACGCAGCAGCGGGGTACCGGTCCGAGAGACGGTCCGCAGTGACGCCAGGCCGCGATCGACCGCTCTGAGCATCGGCGGCAGGTCACGCACGGCGGCACCGAGTTCATTCGATGTTGCCGCGGTCGCGGCGGTCACCCGTCCAGCGTGACGGACGAACCCGCGGACGGCGTCGCGACGGTTCTCGAGTGACACGAGTACCGCGTCGGTCTGCTCGATCGCATCGGCGATCGTGCGGCGCTGCCCGCCCAGGATGGCCAGCGCCCGTTCGGCGTCGGCCAGCGTCGGGTTGGCGCGGCGCAGGATCGCATTGAGGTCATCTCCACGCGCTGCCGTCGCGAGTCCGAGCTCGTTGATGAGCACGCTCACTCGCTCGGAGACCGGCAGGCTGAAGATATCGATGACTTCCTGCAGAGAGACGGGGACGGTGGTCCGCTCGACGGGCACCGTCGGCACCCCGCCAGCGACAGTCGGCAGCAGTGGGCCACTCGACCCGGGATCACACTCGACGAAGTTCTCGCTGATCAGCCCCTGCGGGAGGATCTTGCAGCGCGCCCCGGCGCGGAAGGGGCCGAACTCGCCGTCGACCTCGAGGCTGAGGCGGGCCTTCTGGTCAGACGTCAGGCGGACGTCGTCGACGCTCCCGGCGCGTACTCCGGCGATCTTGACCAACTGACCGGGGACGATGCCCTTGGCCGTGTCGAAGATGACATCGACACGATAGGCCGAGTCCGTCGAGGATCCGGACAAGAAGGCGGTAGCCAACGCGGCCGCGGCGAGAACGGCGATGAGGACGGTGACAGCGCGGCTCATGGCTGGTTCACGCTCGCGGGAATCCCGTGAGCCGGCTCGCAGAGTGTCGGATCAGGCACGTAAGCGTTCGAGCCGTCCGGAGCCGGCGGCTGGGCCGAGCCCGGGCAGGGAGCGGTCAAGCGCGTGCGCCAGTTCAGCAAGCCCGGGACCAGGGGGAACTTCGTCAGCAGCGCGCTGGGAATGCCGGAGATCGTCGTCTGAGTGCTCTGCAGGAAGCTGAGGCGGGCGTAGTGTCCGCCGTCGTTGTAGTTCGACGACAGGAGGCCCGCGAGCCCGTTCGTGACGCCGAGGAGGAAGTCGGGGGCGTAGTACCGCAAGCCCTTGAGCAACGGGTCTGACCCTTCGACGGCCGGCGCGATCGACCGCAGCGCGTCGACGCCGGGACGGCCGAGCGTCTTGAAACCGGCCAGCGACTGTCGCAAGGCAGGCATCTGCTTCACGAGTCGCGCGACGACCGGCTGGCTCTGGCCCAGCGCGGGAGTGGCCCGGCGCAGGAGCCGACGCGCGGGGCGCGCGGCAGGGGGGACCTCCCGAAGGGTCGGTCGGATCGCATCGACCGCCACGGACGCTCTCCGAAGTGTCCCCGTGGCCTGGCGCAGCACGGACGGGGCACGTTGCAGTCCGCTCGCGAGCGCGTCGCGCTCGTCGGCGATCGCCTCGAAGGTCCGAGCAGCGTTGACGACCGCGCCTTCAAGTCGAGCCGGCTGCCGGGCCACGGCCTGGGAGGCCACCGCTGCGGTGCGGACGAAACGACCGAGCGACTGGCGGTCATACGCCAGCTCACGCATCATCCCTTGCACCTCGCCGAGCGCGGGGTCGAGCTTGGCGAGCATCGCATTGAACGACCGGGCCCCGGATCCGGCGAAGACGTGCGCGCTCTCGTCGATCAGAGCGGCGACGTCCTTGCGCTGCTCGGGACCGAACGTGTTCAGGAGTTCGTCGAGGTCGACGATCGACCGTGTCTGCGAGGACGGAAGGACCTCTCCGTCCCGCACCACGGCCGCGGACTCTGGTCCAAGGGTGAGGTCCACGAAGCGACTCGCGACGCCGGCTTGGCTGAGCGCCCGGATCGTGGCGCGCGTCCCGCTTCGCAACGGGACGAGATCCTCGTCATCGATCGACAACTTGACGTTGGCTTCCCCGGAAGCGGTGAGGGTGATGTCCTTGATCGCGCCGATCCGGCGGCCCGCGACCTGGACGTCTCCGCCCTTGATCAGCTGGCTGGCATGGTCGAACCGCGCGTTCACGGTGTACGAGTCGCCGCCGAGCCACGCGACGAGCCCGGCGAGGGCGAGTCCGACGACGACGACGACGACGACGCGAGTTTTCGCGAGCTGCATCTGCTCACTCACCCGCCGATCGGAAGTCGCGGGTTACCGCCCCAGAACAGCGAGCTCGTGAGGATCCCGATGACGTGGATGCCGATCAGGTTCACGACCATGGCCTGGGCCGTCGCATATCCGACCTCGACGGGGCCGCCCCTTGCACGGAAACCGTAGTAGCACCCGACCAGCACGACGAACGTCCCCATCACCATCGCCTTGATCTCGGAGAAGACCCAGTCACCGACGCTCTGAAACTTCCAGAACAGTTCGAAGTAGCCACCCGGAGAGGCTTGCGCGACCTGGAACACGACGGCGATGAACGATCCAGCGAAGCAGACGAGAAGCGCGACCGCGTACATGAACGGGAGGACCAGCCACGTCGCCAGGACACGGGTGGAGCAGAGGAAGGCCCGCGAGTCGAGGCCCATGACGTCCAGCGCGTCGATCTCCTCGGAGATGCTCATCGTTCCGATCTCGGCCACGTAGCCGGTGCTCACCTTCGCCGCCATCATGTATGCGAAGGCGTAGGGGGCAATCTCGCGCAGATCCGAGATCGCGGTGAACGCTCCCGCCGCGGCGGGTGCTCCGACGAGTCGTCCGGCGTAGGAGGCCTGGATGCCGACGACGAGCCCGAACATGAAGACGAGCCCGAGAACGACCGGCATCGACCCGACGACCAGGATGTACGCCTGACGGTAGACCTCTCGCGAATAGTCGGCGAGCGCCCGGCCGCTTCCGAGGATGATCCGCCAGAAGAAGTCCGCGGCCTCGCCGAATGCAATCGCCGACGCACGCGCGCGCCGCAGACGCTCCGCCGGCCTTGCGGCCTGCGCCGTCGACCCCGGAACTTTCATCGGACCTCCGAGAGCACGGGATTGGTGGCCAGAAGCAGTTGGGAGAAGACGTAGTCGATCGCACCGATCGCGAGGAACGCGATGACCACGGAACGGTTCACCGCCCGCCCCACGCCCTCGGCACCGCCGGATGCGTTGAGCCCCTTGTAGCAGCAGACGACGGCGATGACCGCCCCGTAGAGCGCACATTTCAGGAAGGACGCGCCAAGCTCGAGCGGGGTCGCGTTGGCGATGAAGGTCGAGAAGAACGCCGACAGCGAGCCGCCCTGCTGGAGGACGACGACCATCGCGCCGGCGATCCCGGCCATGAGCGCCCAGATGTCGAAGATCACCGCCATCATCATCAGGGCGAACATCCGGGGCACCACCAGGCTCTTGACCGGGTCCACACCGAGAACACGGAGCGCGTCGGTCTCCTGTCGGACCTCGCGCGCGCCGAGATCGGCGCAGATGGCGGTGCCTGCCACGCCGGCGAGCACGATGGCCGTGACGAGCGGAGCAAAAACCCGCAGCACGATCAGGACGTAGAGCGTGCCCAAGCGGTCAAGCGCGCCGAGGAGACCCAAGAACCCGGAGGCCTGAACCCCGGCCGGCCCATACGAGAGCGCGAACGAGGTGAGAATCAACGGGAACCAGCAGACCTTCACGACGAACCGCATCTGCGTGGCCAGCTCGGCGCCGTACGAATACGGTGGGCGCAACCCGCACGAGAACGCCTGACCCGCGAGATGGCACATCCCGCCGACCTCGGAGAAGAACAGCGACATCCGACCGACGCCTCGATCGGTCGTGCGACGCGGTCCGTCGCCCCCCGGCGGGCGGACCTTGGAGCGAGGCGTGCGGTGGGTCATCGCATCGCCCGCCAGGGCAGACGCGCCCGCACCGGAGCCCGCCGACCCGGTCATCCGGCCGATCCATGTACGGGAGCGGTGCTCCCCCGGGTCCGTCTCAGCACGTGTGTGACACCCACCCCTCCTGACCAAGTCCGTCCGCGATCCCAAGCAGGGGCGTCATGACGACTTCCCTGCGCCCACCATAGTAAGTACTGACTCAGGTGTCCAGCCCGAGCGATCCGCGAGGGACCGGCTCAGCCACCGTCCCCAGGCGGAGCGCTCACCGCAGTCAGCCACCTCTGGAAGTCCTTGATGCCGGCCTGCAGCTCAGGTGTCTCCCCGCGCTCGAGATAGTCCAGGATGAGTCCCTGGAGGCCTGCCATGATGAGAACCTCCAACGACGATCGGCCGACGACGAGGACCCGCCCGCGGCCGAGCGCGTCATCGATGAGGCCACCGATCAGAGCGCGAAAGCGGTCGGAGAGATACCGGGCGGTCACCTGCAGGACGGGGTCAGTGATCGCCTCCGCTCGCAGACCGAACCAGGCGACCAGCAGTGCACGATCGGTCGTGATCGCCGACCAGAGCTCGGTGTAGCCCCGATCCACGATGTCGGCCGGCTCCTCGAGCCCGGCCAGCGCCGCCTCCAGGCGATCGAACAGCCGGTCGCCAAGCGTCCGCACCACCGCGTCGAACAGGTTCTCGCGCGACTCGTAGTAGTAGAGCACGACCCGCTTGTGGACGCCGGCCTCGTCGGCCACCCGTTGGAGCGATGTCGCGGCGTACCCGTCGCGCGCCAGGCATCGCAGCGCGGCGTCGAGGATCTCCGCGACGCGGAGGTTGCCCTTCCGGGTGAGATCGCCGGCGGCTCGCACTGATGCGCGACCCTACCGCTACGGGCGAGAACGAGCGCTCGCAGCAGACCCGATCCGCCTGTCCACCGAACCGGGTCCTCTCCATCCCGGTCGCGCCGAACACGATCCTGCGCTCCGTCGCCATCGGCATCCTCTCTGCGTCAGCCTCGTGCTGATGATGGTCCTCACGCTTCTCCGGATCGCGCTGCTCGCGACCGCATCCAGCGCGTTGTCGACCGGCGCGCCTTCGGCGTGATCGGACCTTGTGTCGTGCACTGCCCCGGCCGCAGCCCGAGTGACCCGGTGTTCTTTTGACGAGGTCGACGGCCTACTCATCACCGGGGACTCTTCGCGCACGTGAGGGGGCCCGGTCACGGCCCAGTCGTCGCTGGGACCGACCCTGATCGAGCAGCGCACGCGTCAATGAAGAACGCGTGGGTGAGATTTACGCGCACCGCCCACGAGCCGGCGACCGCCCTGAAGCTCGTCAACGACCTCTGGCTCGGCCCGCCCGAGGGCGTGCTCTGTCTCGCGGTGAGCGAGGTGCTCGCGCACCTGGACGCCCTCGAGGCGCGTGGAGCCGTCGAGCAGGACAGCGGTCCGCGCGTCGGGTTCCGACGGGTAAGCGGGCCCCGTCCTACGGCCGCCTGAGCCTGTCGCCCTGCACCCGCTGCTCTAGGCCACCGGGCGCGTAGGTCTCGAGATGCTCGAGCACATCGTCGGGGTTCGGCGCCACGGGCGCCGACCTGCCGGAGGCGGCCCACCGTGGTGTGGCCTCGACATGTCGGCGCAGGGCGGCGCCGAGCTCACTCACCGCGCTGTCGGCAGCAGCGAGCACGCCCGCCTGCAGATGGAACACGTGCCACAGACCCGGGTAGCGCGTGTGCTCGATGACGCCGCCCTGACATGCCCCGACGCCGGCGACCAGCAGGTCGACATCGACCGCGAGCGGATCGTCCCCCGCGGAATGCACCACGATCGGCGGGAGTCCGGCCAGATCCCGAGGACCGGGGAGATGAGCGGGTCACTCGCCTCACGACCACTGAGATACGGCTCGACCCATTCGGCGACGACGCTCGGGGTGAACAGCGGATCGCGGCCCGCCACCCGCGTCCGAGCCATATCCGCCGCGAGGTCAAGCCAGGGGCAGATCATCCCGAGCACCCGCGGCACTTCGATGTCGCGAGCCCGCAGCGAGGCGACCAGCACGAGGGTGAGGCCGCCTCCGGCCGAATCGCCGACCACGATGATGGAACCAGGGCCCCCAAAAGCCACCGACTGGTACTTTATTGCGATGGACGCCGCGACTTCTCAGACCGCCTAATGCGCCTTGTGGCCCTCGCCCTCCGCCGGCCGAAGGTGACACTTGGCGCCTGGGCGCTGGTCACGCTCGCGCTGTCGTTCAACGCGTTGTCGTTCGAGGACCGACTTTCCCCGAGTACCGTCGACGTCCCCGGCAGTTCCAGCGCGCGGGCGCAGGCGGTGGCGGAGCGGACCTTCGGCATCGAGGCGTCGATCCCGATCCTGCTGGAGGGGCCGCAGCAGCAGGTCGACCGTCAGGGTGCCGCCCTCGCGCGGACGCTCCGTCGGGATTCCGGGCTGCGGGTGCTCTCGCCCTGGGACGAGGACGCCCAGGGGATCCCCGAGCTGCGACCGACGCGCGGTGCCGCGCTGATCCTGGTGCTGGCCAAGGCGCAGAACACCTTCGCGGGAGAGACCGGGCAGGCGATCAGGGAGACGGTCGACACGTCCGTCGGACGCCCGGTACGCGCGTCCGTCACCGGGTTCTCGTTGGTGGGTGGGGATCTGAAGGACGAGTCGCTCAAGGCGGCCAGTGATGCCGCGCTCCTTGCCGTCCCGGTCCTGCTGCTGGTGCTGCTGCTGGTGTTCCGCTCGCCGATCGCGGCCGCGATCCCGGCGCTGTTCGGGTTGGCGGCGGTGACGTCGGGGTTCGGGCTCGTCGCGCTGGTGGCGACCTTCACGCCGATCACGGATGTCGCCAGCTCCTTGACGGAGATGATGGGCCTCGCCCTGGGTGTCGATTACTCGCTGCTTCTGGTGTCGCGTTTCCGCGAGGAGCTGCGCCACGGGCGTCCTCCGCGTGAAGCTGCCGCGGCGGCAGCTGACAGTGCGGGACGCACGGTCGTCTTCGCGGGGGTGACGTTGATCGCGGCGATGGTCGTCGCGATGGCGCTCTCGCCCGGCGACTTCCTGCTCTCGGCGGCGGCGAGCGTCGCGCTCGTGGCGTTCCTCAGCGTCGCCGGCTCGTTCCTCGCCGCACCCGCCCTGCTGTTGCTGGTCGGTCACCGGATCGACCGTTGGCGGATCGGCGGCGAACCGCGGGACGGCGGCGGTTGGGCGCGGTTCGCCGACGCGGTCCAGCGGCGGCCGCTGCTGACGGCGGGTCCCGCGCTCGCCGGTCTGCTGCTGCTGTCCGCGCCGGCGCTCGGGCTGACGACCGGCCCGCCCGACGTGCGGACGCTCCCGGCCGACAGCCGTGCGCGTATCGACACCGTTCGGACCGCCGAGGTGCTCGGTGCCGGCTGGACGGCCCCTTTCGAGGTCTATGTCTCCGACGACAGCGGTCCGATCACCTCCCCCGAGCGGCTGCGCGCGATGGCCTCCTGGCAGCGACGGATCGCCAAGCTGCCCGGAGTGCGGACGGTCATCGGGCCCGGCGCGATCGTCGAGGAGGAG
>JBFIDS010000029.1:0-15118 GCA_041603715.1 Paraconexibacter sp.
CGGCGATCATGCGGTCGCGATGCGCGCCGTTGAGCGCAAGCAGGTACCACATCCACGCCAGCCCGTTGGCGGTGGTCTCATGCCCGGCGACCATGAACGTCGTCGCCTCGTCGCGAACCCGCTTGGCGGTCAGCGTCCCGTCCTCGTCACGAGCCCGCAGCAGGAGGCCCAGGAGATCGTCCGTCTCGACCGGGTGACGCTCTCGCTCGTGGATCACGTCCCAGATCATCTCGTCGATGACCTTCATCGTGGTATGCGCGCGATCGAGGGGCCACGGCAGCAGCGGCGCGTGGTGCACGATCTCGCCGAACGCCCGCACCGACCACGCCGGCGGCGCCGCGACGATCGTGAGGCGCGCGGCGATCTCACCCAGCCGCAGTCCCGTCGTCACCGCGGGCCCGATCTTCCGGGCCACGCTTCCGAGACCCCGTCCGAACAGGGCCGCGCCGACGACATCGAGCGTCAACTCGGTCATGTCGGCCACCATCTCGACGTCAAACGGCTCGCCGTCACCTCCGAGACCATCGACGTAGTCCGCGATCGGGTCGATCATGAGATCCACGACGCCGTTGAGGTGCCGCCTACCCATGAGCGGGTTCAGCATCATCCTGTGCCGGCGCCATGTCTCACCGTCGTCGGTGAACAGCGAGCGCCCCAGGACGGTGCTGACGAGCTGGTACTCCACCGATTTGTTGTAGCGATCGGCGCGTCGGCGCAGGACGTGCTCGATGTAGTCCGGGTGGGTGACCGCGAACACGTGCCGATGCCCGCTGCGCCACCTCACGATGTCTCCGTCGGCGGCGGCATCGGCGACACGCGAGAACGCGGTCAGGCCCGCCAGCAGCATGTCCGACGCGACGCGCGCCCCGTTGAGCGTCGGCGTCTGGCGACCAGCGCGCGCGGCGCTCATGCCGTCCGTCTCCTGCTCGCGACCTGTTCGAGCATGACCCACCCTCCTGGATTGGCTGTTCGCGTGAACGGTGAATGACCGTAGCACGTCGATCACCTGATCGGTGAAAGTCGTTCCGGCTGCGCGAGCCGCACCGCCCCGAGGACCCGGAACGCTGCAGGAGGTCGACGGCGCACTCGCGGCGGCCCGTCCGCTCGCCCGCGAGGTGCAGCCCGCCCTCACGCGCCTGGAGCGGACGGCACGCCGCCTGGAGCCCGCGCTGCGCGACCTGTCGTCGCTCTCGAAACCGGCGTACCCGCGGTCTGCCAGCTGCGCGGCTTGTCCCGCGAGGCGCGCGGCACCGCGCGCCAGGCGAGCGCCGCGGTCACCCGGCTGACGCCGCTCACGACGGACCTCGACCGCAGCATGACCGTGGCCGGCCGGATCGCGAACACCCTCGCCTACAACCCGCCCGGCGCCCAGGAGGGCTACCTCTTCTGGCTCGCGTGGTTCGGGCACAACGTCAACTCGATGCTCTCCAACCAGGACGCCAACGGCTCGGTCTGGCGAGGCCAGGTCATCGCCTCGTGCTCGACGATCAACCAGGCCGGACTGCTCTCCCGTTGCTGCAGCCGCTCGCCGATCTGGGGGTGTGCCCGAAGTGAATCCCTCCGAGCTCACGTGGTCCCGCCTCGCGGTGATGATCGTCTTCGCCCTGACGGGTTTCGGGCTGCTGCTCTTCCTCTGGGTGAGCTTCGGCGGCTCCACGCCGCTGAAGCCCAACGGGGCCGCGCGGACGTCCTCTTCCCCGAGGCGACCCAGCTCGCCCAGCAGGCCGACGTGCGCGTCTCCGGCGTCCCGATCGGCAAGGTCGTCGGCCAGCAGCGCGACGGCGACCGCACCCGCGCGACCCTGCAGATCGACCAGCGGTATGCGCCGCTGCGAGCCGACGCCCGCGCGATCCTGCGGCAGAAGACGCTGCTCGGCGAGACCTACGTGGAGATGACGCCGGGCACCAGGACCGCCCCCGAGGTCCCCGAGGGCGGGACGCTCCCGCGCGGGCAGGTCACCGCGACCGTCGAGCTGGACGAGGTGCTCCAGGCGTTCGACCAGCCCTCCCGGCTCAACCTCCAGAAGTGGATGCAGGGCTGGGCCGGTGCGGTCGACGGCCGCGCGCAGGACGTCAACGACGCCGTCGGCAACCTCGGCCCGCTCCTGCAGGACGGCGGCGACGTGCTCGCCACGTTCGACGCGCAGTCCCGCGCGGTCCAGGGCCTGATCCGCGACGCCGGGACGGTCTTCCGCACGGTCGGCCGGCGCGACGTCGCCACCCGCGAGCTCATCACCGCGGGCAACGAGCTGCTGCGCACGACCGCGGCGCGTCGCAACGACCTGCGCGCGACCGTGCGCGCACTGCCGGGCTTCCTGCAGTCCCTCGGGACGGCGGCGACGTCCACCCGCGCGCTCACGCGCGACCTGCTGCCCGCGGTTCGCGACCTGCGGGCGGTCGCCCGCGACCTGAAGCCCACGCTCGACGGCGGTGCGGAGCTCGGGGACGACCTGCGCAGCGTGTCGAAGGACCTCGACCCCGTGCTTACCGCGGCACGGAGCGGCCTGCCCGCGACGAGCGCGCTCCTGAACGCCGCCGGCCCGCTGCTCGACAGGCTCGCGCCGTTCTCCCGCGACCTCGAGCCCGTCGCCGGCTTCCTCAACGCGTACCGCAGCGACTTCACGCAGTCCTGGGCCAAGGTCGCCGCCGCCACGCAGCCCACTGCGCCCAGCGCGAGCGGCCGGCAGGTCAAGTACCTGCGGCTGCTGCTGCCCGTGTGGAACGAGACGCTCGGGTTCTTCTCCGAGCGCTCCCCGACCAACCGATCCAACCCCTACCCGGCGCCGGGCGCGCAGGCGAAGATCGGCCCGAACGGCGGCTACGAGGCGTTCGACTGCTCGCACACGTCCAACACGCAGCAGATCCTCGCACTGGGCGCGCCGCCCACCTGCCTGCAGCAGCAGCCGTTCTCCATCGACGGCGGTAGGACGACCCGCTTTCCCAAGCTCGCGCGCGCGCCCGAGTGACCGCGCTTATCGTGGCGCCAGGCTGACGGCAGCCAGCCAGTCCTGGAACTCTGCGACCGCGGCGTGGAGGCCGGCGGTCTCTCCCCGCTCGAGATAGTCCAGGATCAGTCCCTGCGAACAGGCGAGGATCATGACCTCGAGCGAGGCTCGCTCGATGATCAGGACCCGTCCAAGCAGCAGCATCCGATCGATGAGGCGGCTGATGAGCGTCCGGAAGCGGTCGCTGATGTAGTTGGCCGTCGATGCGAGCATCGGGTTCGTGATCGCTTCGGCGCGAAGGCCGAACCATGCGACGAGGAGCGCACGGTCGGTGGTGATCGCGGCCCAGATCGTGCCGTACCCGCGCTCGACGATGTCCTTCGGGTCGTCGAGATCGGTCAGCGCGCGACCCAGCGGATCGAACAACCGGTCCCCCAGGTCCCGGACGACCGCGTCGAAGAGGCCCTCCCGGGAGCCGTAGTAGTAGAGGACGCCCCGCTTGTGCAGACCCGCTTCGTCGGCGACGCGCTGGATCGACGTCGCGGCATACCCGTCGCGCGCGAGACAACGCACGGTGGCGTCGAGAATCTCCCGGACACGCAGGCTGCCCTTTCGCGTCAGGCGTTGGGCGATCGGCACGGCCGTGTCACCCCGTTGCGCTGGACGAGAGCCAAGAGTGCCACTCAGACGGTATCGGTGCGCCCGACTTGAGAAAGTGCTCGAGGTCGACGGTCAGGAAGAGCGCGGTCGCCTGGGCCACGAGGGCTCCCGCCTGGCTCATCTCTCCCCGCAGACTGAGCTTCCGACCGGTGCGACCGTCGCTCCAGGCCAGCAGGTCGAGGGGCCGGCCGAGCACGACCGGAGCCCGGTAGTCGACCGAGAGGTTGGCGGTGACGGCGGGCTGCTCGAGCATCACGAGGACACCGCCGAAGAGGTCGTCGAGCGCCGCTGCGACGACCCCACCATGGGCGACACCCGGGGCACCCTCGTGACGGTGGTCGAGGGTCACCTCGCCAATGACTCGCTCGTCCTGAACGCGCATCGTCATGCCCAGGCCGGCGGCATTCTCGGGACCGCAGCCGAAGCAGTTCGGCTGGTGCGGGGGGATCACCCCGTCACGCCGGGGCTTCACAGCATCGCCTTCATGAGCTCGACGCCACGGTGCTCCATCGACCGCACCACGTCCACGATACCGACGCCGGCCGCGTGATCCCTGCGCTTGGCGGCATCCGCCAGCTCGATCCAGGCCGCGGCGAGCTCGTCGTAGTGCTCGGCCAGGGACTCCAGGCGCCCGTCGCGCAGCCAGCCGGCCGCGTCGCGGAGGAATCGGGCGTGGAGGGAGCGGAACATGGCTCCCCCGGTCCCGGCCTTGACGATGAAGACCCAGAGTCCGCCCAGCGCCTTCTCCAGCTCATCCTCACCGAACGTCTCCGGCCACGCCGGATACCCGGCGGCCAGCGCGTCGACCGCGGCGAGCCCCACGCCGCCCCGCAGCCCGCCGACGCCCGGCGCATCCTGCCCCATGTTCGCCACGGCGCGCGCGAGCCCGCGCCGCACCGCCTCCCGCGGCGAAACGAGGCGCTCTGGCCACGAGTAGAGGAAGGTCGTGTTGCGGTTCGGTCCAGGGAAACCGCCGGAGGTCCGCGCGGCCGCCAGCGACTCCAGCGAGCAGGGCTGAAGCTGCTCCCGGTCGTTGTCGGCGATCCAGGCGATCCCGGCCTCGGGATCGTGGCCGGCGACGACGATGTCGTGGCGGGTGTTGCTCATCCGGACCCGTAGGTACTCGAGCTCGGCGATGTCGGCCCAGACCATCGTCGGCCGACCGGCGTCGAGCTCCGCGCGAACCCACGACCAGCCTTCGGCGGCGTCGTCGGTCTCCCGGACCTCCAGCCCGATCCCGAGGTTCGCCGCGAAGTCCCGCTCGAGATCGGCAGTACGTCCGACGAGATACAACGGCGGGGTGAACGCGGCGTTCTCGACGTAGAAGCACCCCAAACCCCCGGCCAGGCCGAACACCGCTCCCTCGCTCAGCGGTCCGTCGCCGTAGTCCAGCCGGTGGAACTCGAGGAGATCACGCAACGCTCCCGAGCCGCAATGTCCGGCGCGCCGGTGCGGGAACGTCGGCTCGTGCCCAGCGACGGTGCCCTCGAAGGCCTCGGCCGGGCGGATCACAGCGTCACCGGCAGGGTCTTGAACTGGTTGAGAAAGGTCGAGCGCGTCCGGGTGGGCTCCCCCGCCGGCCGGAGGTCCGGGATCCGCGCGAGCGTCTCCTCCAGCATGATCCGCAGCTCGAGACGCGCCAGCGCGGCCCCCAGGCAGAAGTGCCGGCCACCGGCCCCGAAAGCCTGATGGGCCGGTTCGCGGGTCACGTCGAACACGTCCGCGTCGGGATAGACCGTCTCGTCGCGGTTCCCCGACACGTACCACAGCGCCACCTTGTCGCCCTGACGGATCTCCTGCCCGTGCAGCACCAGGTCCCGCGAGGCGGTCCGGCGCATGTAGGCGAAGGCCGGGAAGTACCGCAACATCTCCTCGACGGCCCCCGGAATCCGAGAAGGGTCGCGGCGCAGCAGGTCGAGCTGCGCACTGTCGGCCATGAGGGCGTGCATCCCGTTGGTGTAGACCGACTTCGTCGAATCCGTGCCGCCCGCGATGAGGATCCCGAACTGCATGAAGATCTCCATGTCACTGAAGCGGTCGCCGTCGACCTCCGCGTGGGCGAGCGCGGTGAGGAGGTCATCCTGGGGTTCGGCACGACGTTCAGCGATCAGCGGCAGGACGTACTCTCCCCCCTCCTGGACGAGCTCGTACAGGCGCTCGAGACTCGGTCGATACTCCGGGTCCTCGAACGCCAGGCCGACGTTGGCCCACTGCACCAGCGTCTCGTCCATCGACGGGGACGTCCCGAGCATCGAACCGATGACCCGGGACGTCACCGGCCCGCCGACGTCCCGCACGAGGTCGCCCCCGCCCTGCTCGGCCACCCGGTCGATCGCCTCGACCACGATCCGACGGACCTCCGCGGCGTGGGCTTCGATCGCCTTCGGCGTGAACGCCCGCTGAAACAAGCCCTTCACCCGCGTGTGCCGCGGCGGGTCCATCGAGATGATGACCTCGCGCTGAAGGTCCATCGGCACGGCAGACTCGTCCGGCAGCATCATCCCACCCAGCGACGAGCTGAACGTCTCCCAGTCCATGTTGGCCGCGCGAATGTCCGCATGGCGCGTCAAGGACCAGAACCCCGGCTCGTTCTCGTAGGTGGACATCTCCGTCCAGTGGACCGGCGACCGCCTCCGCAACTGAGCGAACACGTCGTGAGGCGGGCCGTCGACCCACAGGGCCAAGTCGCTGAGGTCGACGGGGAGATTCGTGTCGAGAGCCATCAACAAAGCGTACCGAACGGTGGCTTTTTCCGCACCTATTGGTGTCGTGCCGGGGCCACATGTGAAACCGCGAGGCGGCTTGAAGCAGCGGTCCGCTCCCGCTGTGCCACGTCGCCGGCTCACCGACCGTCCTCGCCGCCGGCCGCGGTGTCCACGGCACCGGTGGGCGATGCGTTGTCTCGATCGTGGTGTTTCTCGCTGCCGCCGGAGCCGGGCGTGTCTCTTCGATGCCGTCCCGCTTGTGCTCGCCGTCGCGTTTGGAGAGTCAAGTCGCGTGAAGTGGTGTAGCTCGCTCGTCGGGGACGACGTAGCGGCTCAGGCTGCCAGGAGCTGGTCCACCTCCTCCTTCTGATCCGGGTCGGGTGACTCTTCGAGCACCGGGCTGTGCGCAGAGTCGAGGAGGCGCATCGACTCTTCGGAGAGGTAGCGGCGGCAGACGACCCATTCGTCGTTCTGCTCGATGAGGATCGCGCCGGAGAGCCGGATCGCGGAGGCGTCGTTGGGGAAGATCCCGACGACATCCGAGCGTCGGCCGATCTCACGGTTGACGCGCTCGAGCGGGTTGGTGGAGCGCAGCTTGGACCAGTGCGACTGCGGGAACGCGTAGAACGCCAGGAGGTCTTCCTCGGCTGCCTCGAGGAGCTCGCAGACCTTCGGGACCTGATCGGTGAGGCGGTCGAGGACCTCGCCGACCCGGCGCTTGGCCTCGGCCTGGTCGTGGGCGTTGAACACCTCGCGCAGCGCCGCGGAGACGAGGCCGCGCTGGGCCGGCCGGCAGTGGCCGTGCATGTTCCTGACGAAGTGAACGGTGCAGCGCTGCCACGGCGCATCGAGCACCCGGGCGATCGCGCTCTTCAGACCCTCGTGCTGGTCGCTGACCACGAGCCGCAGGCCTTGCAGGCCGCGGGCGCGCAACCCGCGCAGGAACTCGGTCCAGAACGCCTCCGTCTCGACCTCGCCCAAGTCGAGGCCGATCACCTCGCGGCGACCGGTGTCGTGGACGGCGTAGGCGATCACCAACGCCTTGCTGACGACCCGTCCGCGGTCACGGACCTTGAGGTGCTTCGCATCGAGCCACAGGTACGGATAGGCGCCCTCCAACGGCCGGGTGCGGAACTCCTGGACGTGCTCGTCGAGATCGCGGCACATGCGACTGACGCGGTCCTTGCTCATGCCCTGGATCCCCAGCTGCTCCACCAGCCGGTCGACCTTCCGGGTCGAGACACCGTTGACGTAGGCCTCCATCACCACGCTGACGATCGCCTGCTCACACCGCCGGCGCGGCTCCAGGAACGACGGGAAATACGACGGGCCAGACCTCGTCCTGGGGATCGCGAGCTCGATCTCGCCGACCCTCGTCTCCCAGCCGCGCTGGCGGTACCCGTTGAGGCTCGTCACCCGCTCCTGCGACCGCTCGCCGCGCCCGGCGCCGGTCAGCGTCTGGACCTCGGCCTCCATCAACTCACGCACGACAAGCGCGACCGCGTCGCGCAGCAGATCTCCATGCTCGCCGGCCATCGCCTTCGCGACGACATCGGCAGGGGTCATCATCCGGTCTTTCGGCCATCGTGGTGCTCCATTCATCGGACTCGTGGAAAAGCCCGAAGAGCTTGGACGCCACGGTGGTCGGACTGAACTTCAGCCCGCGACCACCGCGCCCGCTACACCACTTCTACCGACGTGACCCGTTTGGAGTCACGTCGGAAGGCCTGCTGCAGACGATGGCGCCCGACTCAGGCGAGCCCCGGACCGGTCGCCCTCGAGGGCCTCGTCCTCCGCGGCGGCGGCTTCGGGCTGGCCAACCCGACCGTCGACGCGGTGACCGCGGCGGTGGCATCGCCGAACGCGCGGCCGGCGCGACGGGCGTGAACTCGACCTCCCGCCAGATCGCTGCGCCTCGAGCGTCACCAGACTCAGCGCGATCTTGATTATGCAGTCGGGCCTGTCGAGGCGGCTGCGACGTTCAGCGCCGGCCGACCCCGGCTCGTGAGGCCCACGGTCCAGGACGCCTGCGCATCCGGGGCTGCGGAAGCTGCCACCGACTAGCCGTCGCGTCCGCGTGGACGCCGTGCGCCCGCGCCGGTCCGCGGCCAGGGATTCTCACGTGCCGGACGACGCGCCGAACCCGATCTCTCTCGGGCGGCGTCGAACCCGGCCGGTCACGCGGGCGGATCTGCTTCGCCGTTGGCGGGGTCGACGACGGCGAGGACCTGATCGGCCGACACCTGGGTGCCCATGCCCGCGATCTCGACGACGACGCCGTCGACGCCCGCCGTCATCTCGTGTTCCATCTTCATCGCCTCGAGGACGAGCAGGCGCTGACCGGCGACGACGGTGTCGCCGGGCGCGACCAGCACGGCGCACACGATGCCGTGCATCGGCGCGAGGAGCGCGCCCTCCCCGGCGACCGCCTCTCGCTCCCTCGGCAGCACGGTGAGGTCGTGCGCCTCCAAGTCGAGATCGTCGAAGGCCATGAGGACGTGCCCTCGTCGGAGTTCGACTCCGCGGACGGAGACCGGCAGCCCGTCCACGACCGGGGCGCGGGAATCGAGCGCCACGTCGTGGGTGACGTCGCCGACCCGCACCTTCAAGCCACTGAGCGTCTCCCGGATGTGGACGATGTGCACCTCGTCGTCGATCCGCAGACGCTGAGCGGACCCGAGGACCCCGGTCGAGGACCACCCGGCCAAACCCCCAGCGACGCTGGCCGCCTCCTGACGCTGAAGGTCGTACCGCCAGGCCGCGAGCGCCGCGACGTGCCGGGACATCGGCGACGCGGTGTCGAGGGCGTGGTCGTCGAGGAACGCCGTGGTCACCTGGCCCGCGGCGAAGGCCGCCGTCTGCAGCGTCGCGGCGAGCATCGTGCGGTTGGTGACAGGGCCCAGGACCGTCGCGCCCTGCAGACCGCGCAGCAGCCGGACACGAGCCTGCTCGCGGTCCGCCCCGTGCGCGATGACCTTCGCGATCATCGGGTCGTAGTGAGGGGTGATGATGGTGCCCTCGTCGACTCCGGCGTCTACCCGAAGCCCCTCCGCCTCGGGGGTCTCCCAGCGCCTGATGACGCCGGTGGAGGGGAGGTGATCCCGCGCCGGGTCCTCGGCGTAGAGTCGCGCCTCGATGGCGTGACCGGTGATGGTCACCTCGTCCTGGGCGATGGTCAGATCTTCGCCCTGAGCGATACGCAACTGCCATTCCACGAGATCCAGACCGGTCACCATCTCGGTCACGGGATGCTCGACCTGCAGCCGGGTGTTCATCTCCAGGAAGAAGAAGTCGCCCGCAGCGTCGAGCAGGAACTCCACGGTGCCGGCACCGACGTAGTCAACCGCCCGGGCTGCGGCGACGCCGGCCTCGCCCATATGCCTACGCAGTGGCGCGTCGACGGCGGGGCTCGGTGCCTCCTCGAGAACCTTCTGGTGGCGCCGCTGGATCGAGCAGTCGCGCTCGCCGAGGTGGATTATGTGGCCGTGGGTGTCCGCAAGGACCTGGACCTCGACGTGGCGTGGACGCGCGAGCGCCCGCTCGAGTAGCAGGTGGCTCGAGCCGAAGGCCGCCTGGGATTCGCGCCGGGCCCCCGCCAGCGCGGCGATCAGGTCGGCGTCGTCGTCGACGAGGCGCATCCCCTTTCCGCCTCCGCCGGCAGCCGCCTTGACCATGATGGGAAAGCCGATCTTCCCCGCCTCGGCGGCGAGGCGCTCGTCGTTCTGCTCCGTGCCGTCGTAGCCGGGAATCACGGGGACGCCAGCAGCGCGCATGCGCTGCTTGGCCTCGGCCTTGTCGCCCATGGCGCTGATCGCCGCAGGACGCGGCCCGACGAATACGAGGCCTGCTTCTATGCACGCCTGCGCGAACGCGGCGCTCTCGGACAGGAACCCGTAGCCCGGGTGAATGGCCTGGGCACCGGTCCGACGGGCAGCCGCGATGATGCGATCCGCGACGAGATACGAGCGGGCGGGATCGGGCGGCCCGATCTCGACCGCGATGTCGGCGGCCCGGACGTGTGGTGCGGCCACGTCGGCACTCGAGTGGACCGCGACGGTTCGCAGGCCCATACGGCGGGCCGTCCGAACGATCCGCACGGCGATCTCCCCGCGATTGGCGATCAGGAGCGTGTCGAAGCGCATAGGAGGCCGTCAGATCCGGCTCACGCCGAACGACAGCGGTCGCGTCGGGGTCGTCGCCGCCTCGGCGGCCATCGCCAAGGCGAAACCAAGCATCCGACGGCTATCGCGAGGGTCGAGGAGGCCGTCGTCACAGGACCGTCCGGAGCTGACGAAAGCGGACTCCTGGGCGTCATAGTGGGCTGCGATTCGCGCGGCGTAGGCGTCGAGTTCGGCCTCGTCGACAGGCGTGCCCGCGCGTGCCGCCTTCTCCTCGGCCACGACCCGCATCGTCTGGGCGGCTTGGCTGGCTCCCATGACGCCGAGCCGCGCGTTCGGCCAGGCCATGATGAGCCGCGGGTCGTAGCCCTGCCCGCACATCCCGTAGTTGCCCGCTCCGAAGCTCGACCCGATCACCAGCGTGAACTTCGGCACGGTTGTCGTGGCCACGGCCTGAATCATCTTCGCGCCGTTCTTGATCATGCCCGCCCGCTCCGAGGCGGTGCCGACCATATAGCCGGTGATGTTCTGCAGGAACGCGAGCGGGATGCCGAGCTGCGTGCAGCGTTGGATGAAGTACGTGGCTTTCGCCGCCCCGGCATTGTCGATGGCGCCGTTGTTGGCGATGAAGCCGACGGGGTAACCGTGCACAGTCGTCTCGGCACAGACGGTCATCGATCCGAAGTCGGGCTTGACGTCGAGGAACGTGGAGCGGTCGGCCAGCCGGAGCAGCACCTCCCGGGCGTCGTACGGGCGCTTCACATCGACCGGCACGACCCCGGCCAGCTCGTCCGGGTCGTGGCGCGGATCCTCGAAGGCGCCGCCTGATGAGGGTTGCCCGCGTCGCCAGTGCAGCCGTGCGACGACGTCTCGGCAGATGCGGAGCGCATCCTCGTCGTCCTCGGCGACGTGCTCGACGAGACCGGACACGGTGCTGTGCATGCCGACGCCGCCGAGGTCCTGGGCATCGGCGATCTCGCCGGTCGCCGCACGCAAAAGCGGCGGACCTGCGAGAAATGCCTGCCCGCGGTCCTTGACGCCGATGACGACATCGGCCATGCCGGGGTAGTACGCGCCGCCGGCGGTGCCGGAGCCGTGCAGCACGGTGATCACGGGAATGCCCGCGGCACTGAGCTTCGCCTGATTGGCGAAAGTCCGGCCCGCACGGTGCCAGAATTCGACGCGGTAGGTGAGCAGGTTGCCCCCTGCGGATTCCACGAGAAAGACGATCGGCAGGCGGTTCTCGAGCGCGATCTCCTCGGCGCGGATGAGTTTCTCCACCCCGGGCGTCGTCAGCGCGCCGGCGTCGATGGCGCTCTCGTTGACGATGACGACGCACCGGGTACCCGAGACGTAGCCGACCAGCGTGATCATGCCGCCGCCGGGGACCGTTCCCTGACCCTCCGGGTCGTAGCCGGCGATGGTGCGCAACTCGAGCACGGGTGCGCCGGGGTCGAGAAGGCGGGCAAGCCGCTCGCGCGGCAGCAACTGGTTCCGGCGCCGGACGCGCTCGGACGCAGCGTCGGACCGTGCCCGGGCCTCGGACTCGAGGTCACGCAGGCGGGCGACCAGCTCGAGCATCTCCTCGCGGTTGCGACGGAAGGCGTCGGACCCGGGATCCACGGTTGAACGGAACTCAGGCATCGCGCGTCCCATCACGCAGGGTGCGGTTCATGCTCTCCACGCGCTCGAGGAGGCCGACCGGGACCGCGATCTGCTGGTCGAGCAGGATGGCACCGAAGGACTTGCCCTGGGGATCCAGCCGCAGCGACGACGTGCCCCCCGCGCCGCCGAGTGCCGCGGTCAGAAGGACGTTGATCGCGCCGATCCCCGGCAGCGCCCAGCGGCGGATGTCGCCGTCGGTGACGTGGGCGAAGGTCTGGCGGAGCATGCGCTCGTCGAGTTCCTCACAGAGCACGTCGAAGAGGTCGGGGTGCCGGGCGATCACGCCGATGTTGGCGTCGTTGCCCTTGTCACCACTGCGCGCCACCGCGACCTCGCGCAGAGGCACGAGACGCCGCTGCAGGGCGTCGGCCGGTCGTCGGGCGGCCAATGGCGGCGTCGGCGTGTCCGGTGAAAGCCGGTCAGCATGTTCGATCGGCCACGCCGCCTCGTCCATGAGCACCTCAACCGGAACGTCTGCCGCATCGACCAGCAGGTGCACGAGGCGGATGCTCGGTGCCGAGCGGGCTCGCCCGGCCGTGAGTCCGGTCATGCCCTGCGCCACGAGCGCCAGCGGCGCGACTTCGCGCGCCAGGACCTCCAGCGCCGCCTGCTCGTCGGAGCTCGCGGCGATCTTGACCACCGCCTCGTCGGCCGGCCCGCGGTGCCTGCCGGTGAGGTCGCCCGACCCGACGACCTCGACACTGCGGGCGGTGAACCCCTCGAACCCGCGGGCAGCGGCGATCCGCTCGGCGCGCGCGAGCGCGGCCTGCCCCGCGCGACGGGCACGGCCCGTGGCGTCGCCGCCGGCGAACGTCGCGGTCGTCAGCAGGCGGAAGCCGTCCGGGACGGTCGTCGTCACCTTCAGCTTGCCGGTCGGCGGACGGCCGCGAGCGCCCGCCACGCGCACCCGATCGGTGCCGACGTCTTCGAGGACCACCTCCCGCCAGTCGCACGCGACGTCGGGAAGGAGATAGTTGCCGGGATCTCCGATCTCGTAGACGAGCTGCTCGGCGACCGAAGCACGGTCCACCCGGCCCCCCGTCTTATCCGGCTTCGTGATCACGGCCGTTCCGTTGGACGCGCATTCGGCGATCGGGTAGCCCATGCGGTCCCAGCCCGGGACACCCTTCCAGTCGGTCATCAAGCCGCCGGTCACCTGGGGCCCGCACTCGAGCAGGTGGCCGATCAGCGATCCGGCCGAGAGAAGGTCGAAGTCGTCGTCGAGGCTCCAGCCGAACCGGTGGACGAGCGCCGCCAATGTGAGAGCAGAATCGGCGCAGCGGCCGGTGACGACGATGTCCGCACCGCGTTCGAGAGCCGCGACGATCGGTCGCGCGCCCAGGTAGGCGTTCATCGTCAGGACGTGCTCGGGCAGCGCCTCCTGCGTGAACATGTCGACGCAACCGGCTTCCTGCAGCTCGGGATGGCGAGCGGTCACGTCGTCACCGACGACCGCCGCGACGCGCAGCTGCGGGCCGGCGGCCGCCAGCGCCTCGGCACATCCGCGAGGATTGAGGCCACCTGCGTTGGTGATGACCTTGACCCCTCTGCTCCGGATCTCGGGCAGCAGCGGCACAAGGGTGTCGACGGCGTCCGCCACGTACCCACCTTCGGGCTTCCGGGCCTTCGCCCGCGCGAGGAGCGCCATCGTGATCTCCGCGAGGTGGTCGGCCACGAGGACGTCGACCGCACCATCGTGGAGCATCTGGCCGGCCGCCTCCGACGAGTCGCCCCAGAACCCGGCCCAGCACCCGATCCTCACTACGGACGGCACGCTCATCAGCCAGGATGGACGCGGCGGGGCTGATCCCCGCCGGTCGTGTGGTCGCGGGTTGACACTTGCGGTGTTGAGGGCCGCTTGGCCAGAGCCGCAGACGATCCTGGAGGACCAGCCCCATGCCTGACGTTACTTCGACTGCTCCTGCCGATGTGCGCCTGTGGGTGGCGCTTGACGTTCACAAGCTCTCGATCGTGGCTGCGGTTCTGCCGCCGGCCGGCGGGACCCCGGAGCTGCATCGCATTGAGACCACCGAGCGCGCGATCCGTCGGTTGATCGAGAAGCTCGGCGGCCCGCAGGGGCTCGCCTGCTGCTACGAGGCCGGGCCGGGCGGCTTCGACCTCCTGCGGCTGCTGAACCGGCTCGGAGTCGCGTGTGACGTGATCGCTCCATCGCTGGTCCCGACCCGTGCGGGTGATCGCGTCAAGACCGACCGACGCGACGCCAAGAAGCTCGTGACCATGTTCCGCGGTGGCGTCCTGACCTTCGTCGACGCGCCTGCGGAGACCGAGGGGCTGCGCGACCTGATGCGCTGCCGCGACGACCTGCGCTGCGCGCGGATGGCGGCCCGTCACCGCGTGGCCAAGCAGCTGCTGCGTCACGGACGGATCTACCGCGACGGCGTGAAGTCCTGGACGCTCAAACACCGCGCGTGGGTCAACCGTCAGCGCCTCGACGACCCACTCGCCCAGCTCGCCCTCGAACAGGCCCTCACGCATCTGGACGGCATCGAACGCCAGCTGGCCGCCCTGGACGACCACATCGAGGAGATCGCCCGCAGCCCGCGCTGGGCCGATGAGGTCCGCCGCCTGGTCGCCTTCCGCGGCATCTCGACCCGCACCGCGCTCGGGCTTCTGGCCGAGATCGGCGACTTCCGCCGCTTCGCCCATCCCCGCGAGCTGGCCTCCTACCTCGGGATCACACCCAGCGAGTTCTCCTCCGGCGCCAGCCAGCACCGAGGCCACATCACCAAGGCCGGCAACAAGCACGCGCGACGGCTGCTGGTCGAGTGCGCCTGGCATTACCGCCACCGCCCCAAGCTCTCGACGACCGGCCCGGCGCCCGATGACCGCGCCTGGCATGCGCAGATTCGGTTGCACCGCCGCTACCGCCACCTCACCGACCGCGGCAAGCGCTCCACCGTCACCAATATCGCCATCGCCCGCGAGCTCGTCGCCTTCATCTGGGCCGAGATGACCGACCAGCCCCTGCGCGCCGCCAGTCAGGAGGTCACCGCCGCCTGAACCTC
>JBFIDS010000030.1:0-15040 GCA_041603715.1 Paraconexibacter sp.
CTCGCCGGCCAGCGCCAGGCGCTCTCGCTGCTCATGCGCTCACCGATCCTCGACGCCACCGAGGCGCTGAGGCTCGGGCTCATCACCGCCGTGGTCGACGACAACGCGCTCGACGACGCCGCCGACGCCTTGGTCGAGGCGCTGCGCCATGGCCCCACGGGCGCCTTCGGGATGATCAAGCGGCTGGTGCGCGACGCGCCGTCGACGACGCTCGAGGCGCACCTGGAGACCGAGGCTCGGATGATCTCCCGGGCAGCGGCGGGCGCCGATGCTCAGGCGCGCATCGCGGCGTTCCTGACCACGGGCAGGGCTGGCTGATGGGCGCCACCGTGGAGATCCGCAGCCCAGCCGACGGCCGCAGCGTCGGGACCGTCGTCGCGACCGAGACCGCGGAGGTCGCCGAGGTGGCAGCGCGCCTGCGGGGGGCTCAGGGCGCGTGGGCGGCCGCGGGCCCGCGCGAGCGCGCCCGGTACCTGGAGGGGTGGCGCGACTGGATCCTCGACCACGAGGCCGAGCTGCTCGACAGCCTGCAGGCCGAGTGCGGCAAGTCGCGCAGCGATGCGGTCGTCGACCTGCTCGCGCCCCTGGACGTCCTCAACCACTACGCGGCTCACGCCGAGAAGTACCTGCGCGCCGAGCGCCGCACGCCGCACGCGCTGGCGGCCCGGACCAAGCGACTCACCGTGCGCTACGACCCGTTCCCGCTCGTCGGGGTCCTGAGCCCGTGGAACTTCCCCGTCGGCCTCGCGCTGATGGACGCCGCCCCAGCGCTGATGGCGGGCTGTGCCGTGCTGTGTAAGCCGTCGGACGTCGCGCCCCTCACCGTCACGCGCGTCATCGAGGCCTGGCGCGACGAGCTGCGGGCGCCCGACGTCCTGGCCGTCGTCAACGGCGGCCCGCCGGTCGGCGAGGCCGTGGTCGAAGCCGCGGACTTCATCCAGTTCACCGGCTCGACCCGTACGGGACAGGCCGTGATGCGTCGTGCGGCCGAGACCCTGACTCCGGTCAGCCTCGAGTTGGGCGGCAAGGACGCCATGGTCGTCTGCGCCGACGCCGATCTCGACCGGGCCGCGGCGGGCGCGGCTTGGGGCGGGCTCTTCAACGCCGGCCAGGTCTGCGTCTCCGTCGAGCGCATCTACGTAGAGGACCCCGTGCACGACGCCTTCGTCGACCGCGTCCTGACCGAGGTTGGGCGGCTGCGGCCCGTGACGGGCCGCGACGGCGACGTCGGCGCGATGGTCAGCGAGGTCCAGGCCGCGATCGTCGAGCGCCACGTCCGCGAGGCCGAGGCCGCCGGCGCGCGCGTCAGGGCCGGCGGTCGCCGCGTGCCGGGCGCCGGGACGGCATTCGCCCCGACCGTGCTCACCGACGTGACCCCGTCGATGACGTGCATGACCGAGGAGACCTTCGGCCCTCTACTGCCCATCATGCGGGTGTCCACCGCCGAGGAGGGCGTGGCGCTGGCCAACACATCCGAATACGGGCTGTCCGCATCGGTCTGGACGCGCGACCGCGACCGTGCCCGGCGGCTGGCCGCGGCACTGCAGGTCGGCGCGGTCAACGTCAACGACGTCATCGTCAACCTCAACCAGGTTGCCCTGCCCATGGGCGGCTGGAAGCACAGCGGTCTCGGCGCGCGCCTTGGCGGCGCTCACGGCGTCCGCAAGTTCTGCCGGGTCCAGGCGATCACCGAGCCACGCGTCGCCCCCCGGCGCGAGCTGACCTGGTTCCCGTACACCCGGCGACGCCACCGCGTCGTCCGGCTTCTCGTCCGACTGCTCGCCGGCCGCGGCCGGCGGCGCCTGTAGCCAACGACCCGGAGGTCCCATCGTGCCCACCATCCCTGGAACCGTCGCCACGGCGGCCCGCCGCACCCCTGACGCCGAAGCGCTCGTCGCCGGCGATCTGCGGCTCACCTACGCCGAGCTCGACGCGCGCGTCAACCAGGTCGCCCGGGCCGTAGCCGCGTTCGACGTCGCCAAGGGCGACCGCGTCCTGCTCGCCGGCGCCAACTCCGCGGACTTCGTCCTCGCGTACTTCGGAGCGCTGCGCGCCGGGGCGATCGTCGTCCCGGCGAACCCTGGATCGGCGCCTCCCGAGCTCGACCACCTTGCCAGCGACAGCGGGGCTGCGATCCTGCTGGCCGACGCCACCGCGGAGGCTGCGGCACGCGAAGCCGGCACCGCGGCGCGCGTGGTCGGGCTCGGCGAGCTGTTGGCGGCCGCGGACGGCGAGCCGGAGACGAGCCCCGGTGTCGTCGTCGAGGAGTCCGACGACGCGCTCATCCTCTACACGTCGGGAACGACCGGTCGTCCGAAGGGCGTCCTGCTCGACCACCACCGGGTCATCTGGGTCGGCGTCGACGCCATGCTCCTCGTCGGGATGCGCGAGGGCTGGCGACTCTTGCACTGCGCCCCGCTGTACCACGCCGCGCAGCTGGCCATGATGCTCTCGACCGCGAGCATGATGAGCGCGACACACGTCGTCGTCGGTGGGTTCCACCCGACCGACACGCTCGAGGTGCTCGAACGCGAGCGCATCTCCTGGTTCTTCGGCGTGCCGACGATGTACCAGCTGATGCTGCGCGATCCGTCGTTCGCGCAACGCGACCTGTCGGCGCTACGGGTCGGCGTCTTCGGCGCCGCGCCGATGCCCGGTCACGTCGTGCGAGAGCTGTCCGAGCGCCTGCCGCACGTCGACCTGCTGCAGATGTGTGGGCAGACCGAGGGCGGCCCGGGCGGCATCTACGCCTCCCCCGAGGACGTCGCCTCACACCCCGAGGCCAGCGGGCGGCTGCCGCTGCCCAACACGGAGGCGCGAGTCGTCGACGAGGAGGACCGGCAGGTCGCGCCCGGCGAGGTCGGCGAACTCGTCCTACGCGGCGAGACCGTCATGAAGGGCTACTGGAACCGACCCGACGCGACCGCCGAGGCGCTGCGCGGCGGCTGGCTGCGCACGGGCGACATGGCCCGCTTCGACGAGGGCGGCTACATCACGCTGGTCGACCGCAAGAAGGACATGGTCATCACCGGCGGGCGCAACGTCTACTCCGTCGAGGTCGAGCACTCCGTCGCCTCGCACCCCGCGGTCGCCGACTGCGCCGTGGTCGGCTCGCCCCACGAGGAGTACGGCGAGAGCATCGTCGCAGCCGTCGTCCTGGTGCCCGGCGCGGAGCTCGATCTCGACGGCCTGCGCGAGCACTGCCTGACGCAGCTCAGCCGCTACAAGGTGCCGCACGTCCTGCGGATCGTCGACGCCATCCCGCGCAACGCGTCCGGGAAGATCCTCAAGCACGTGCTGCGCGAGGAGCTGCGGGCCTCGGCCGCAGCCTGACGATGCGCACGCCGCGGGTCGCAATCATCGGCGCGGGGATCTCCGGCCTCTGCACGGCGATCAAGCTGCGCGAGGCCGAGATCGAATCGTTCGCGGTCTACGAGAAGTCCGACCGGGTCGGCGGGACCTGGCAGTACAACACCTACCCCGGTCTGTTCGTGGACGTCCCGTCGCGGTACTTCCAGTTCTCCTTCGCGCCGAACGCGGACTGGTCGCACGTCTTCCCGCCGGGGGAGGAGGTTCGCGCCTACCTCGAGCGGGTGGCCGACGACTTCGGCGTCCGGGAGAAGATCCGCTTCGGCGTCGAGATGACCCGTGCGGAGTGGGTGGACGACGAGTGGCGGCTGCAGTCGGGCGACGGGGAAGAGGTGCGGGCCGACTTCGTCGTCGCCGGCTGCGGTTTCCTGCACCGGCCCGTCGTCCCCGCCATCCCGGGGATCGAAACCTTCGCGGGACCCGCCTTCCACTCGGCCCGGTGGGACCATACGGTCGACCTGACGGACAAGCGGGTCGCGGTCGTCGGCACGGGCTCCACCGGCGTACAGATCGTCACGGCCCTGGCGGGGCGTACCGCGGGCCTTGCCCAGTTCGTCCGCACGGCGCAGTGGATCTTCCCCGTCCCGAACCCGCGATATCGCGGCCTCGGCAACCGGCTGCTGCGTCGCTGGCCGGCGCTCAACAAGCTTCCCTATCGGGGCTACCAGCAGGTGTTCGAACGCGTCTTCTGCCGGTCCATGGTCGCGGCGGGGTGGCAGCGTCGCATCGTCGCCCGGGTGTGCCGGGCCAACCTGCGGTCGGTCCGCGACGAGCGCCTGCGGGCGAAGCTCACGCCGGCCTATGAGCCTGCGTGCAAGCGCCTGGCGATCAGCGGCGGCTACTACCGCGCGGTCCAGCGCCACCACGTCGACATCGTGCGGGAGCCCATCGCACGGGTGGAGCCCGACGCGGTCGTGACGGCCGACGGCGCCCGTCACCCGGTCGACGTGCTCGTTCTGGCGACCGGCTTCGACACCCACGCCTACGTGCGGCCGATGGAGTTCGTGGGGCCGGACCGACGGACGCTCTCCGACGCCTGGGCCGGTGGACCGCGGTCCTACGGGACCCTCGCCGTTCCCGGGCTGCCGAACCTCTTCATGCTCCTCGGGCCAAAGTCCCCGGTGAACGTCTCGTCGATGTTCAACGTCGTCGAGACCCAGGCCGATTACGTGCTGCGCATCATCGAGCGTTGGCGGCGGCGCGAGATCGACGCCGTGACGCCCACGGAGGAGGCGACCGCGCGCTTCGAGCGTGAGCTGGCCGGCGCCTTCGACGGGACGGTGTGGGTGAGCGGCTGCGACAGCTGGTACTTCAGCGCTGACGGAACGCCGCAGATCTGGCCCTGGATGCCGGAACGCCACCGCGAGATGCTGGCCGAGCCCGACCTCGCGGACTTCAGACCCGTACGGCCCGCCAGCTCCGGTGCCGCGGCGGCCGCGGGCGTAGAGCCAGCCCCTTGAGTCGCGTCGCGTTCATGGCCGTCCTCGCGGCGCCCCTCGTCGTCACGCCGTAGGCGCGTGCGGCCGCGTGCCGTCGTCATCACGGATGCTGGCGTCGTGTGGGTGCTGCGGTCGCGTTCTGCTCCGTCGTATGCGTCGGGCCGGGCGGCAGCGTTCGGGAAGACGACCTGATCCCGGGTGGAGTGAGAGGCCCGGCCGGGCCAGAGGACGCCGCAGGCGTCGAGCGACGCAGTCGCGTGTCGCCGCGCAGCGGCGTCGAGGCGTTCGCCAGAACGTCGGGGGCCGGGACGGGCTCCTCGCCGGGCGCGCAGCGCACGTGCGAGGCCGAGCGCTCTGCGCGAGGTGTCCCGCCGGGACACCTCGCGCCAAGTTGATCATTTGCAGGCGTGATCGGGGACCTGCCGTCGCAGCGTGCCCGGGGGTCTCCCGGTCGGCGCCCGGCCTCTTCCCGTGGCGCGCACCGGGGCGCGTTCCTCCTATGTCAAGGCGAGGGCTTCTTCGGGCGGCGCGGTCTTGGTCGGGGCGGGGACCGTGAGCAGCTGCCAGGCGCGGCGGACGAGGTGGCGCTTGAGGCAGCGCAGGGCTTCGCGTCTGGACTTGCCTTCGGCTTGTTTGCGGGCGAGGTAGTCGGCGGTCTCGGGGTCGACACGTTCGGCAGTGACAGCCCAGCGGTGCAGCGCTGCGTTGAGCTGGCGGTTGCCGCCGCGGTCGAGGCGGTGGCGTTGTGTTCGCCCGGAGGTGGCCGGGATCGGTGCGACGCCGGCGGCTCTTGCGAGCTTGGCGTCGGAGCTGAAGCGGTCGGCGCCGGCGATCTCGCCGATCAGCTTGGCGGCGACCAGCGCGCCGACCCCGGGCTGTTCGAGCAGCTGCGGCGCGATCTGCTTGGTCAGGCGCTCGACTTCGCGCTCGATCTCGAGGATCCGCTTGGACGACGCGCGGATCTGGACGATCAGGTCTTTGGCGATCCGCGCGCGTGTGTCCTGTGGCACGCGTCCCAGGCGCCGCGCGACGCGGTCCAACCAGACCTTGCGATCGAGAGCGCCCTTGGGGATGTCCAGCTCGACGCCCATGGCGTGCAGGTGCCAGCGCAGCCGCTGCTGGTTCTTCGAGCGTTCCCGGACGAGGTCTTCGCGGTGATCGACCAGCAGCCGCAACTCAAGCTCCGGGCCCGCCAGGCGCGCCGTCGGCAGGCTGTGGATGCCCTCGCGGATCCCGGCCCTCGCGACGGCCAAGGCGTCGATCGGATCGCTCTTGCCGCGCTCGCGGACGGTCTTGCGCGCACCGGCCATCAGCTTCGGCGGCACGCGGATCACGTGCTCGCCGGCAGCCAGCGGCGCGCCCTCAAGGCGCCCGGAGACGTGCCGGCAGTCCTCGATCGCCCAGACCCGCTCGCCTCCGATGCGGTTAGCCCAGGCAAGCGCACGCTCGCTGCCGGCCCTCGACGCGTCGATCGTCTCGCAGCCAAGCTGCTCGCCGCTGGCGGCGTCGACGGCCACCAGCGTGTGGGTCTTCATGTGAGGGTCCGCCCCGATCACGATCATCTCGCCCATCCCTTCGTTGAACTCAGTGAAGGGAACCGGCGGACACGCCTGAAGTGGGGGCGCAGCCACGCTCCTATCAAGTCACGCCGGATCCCAAAATGACCGGCGGCGAGCGACACAACGCAAGAAAGCCAGGCACCTGGCCGACAGCAACACTTGGAGTCAGCTCGCCGCCGGTCGGGATCCCACCGACTGCGCCGGATAGCACGCCGCCGGCCAGCCCAGGCTGACACTCAGGCAACACCGCGGGCCGGTGGCGAAAAGAGGGGTGCATGGCCTCTCGATCGCGAACCGTCTCATCACCGCCGCGAGTGTCGCTGCAGCACCGCGACCTCAAGATCATGGAGTCGCTCGTCCTGCTTCGGGCAGCGACGCTCGACGACCTCCACCGGGAGCACTTCCCGGGCCTCAGCCGCAAGCGCGCACTCAACCGGCTCGCCTAGCTCGCCCGGGCCGGGATGCTCTCGCCGGCCGACGTCGTGCTGCACGGCGAGGAGGTGACCACGCGGGTCTACACGCTGGGTCCGAAGGCGCGCACGGCGCTCGAGCGCCGGTCGCTCTCCTCGGAGCATTTCCGATACCGGCGCTGGAACCCGACACTGCGCGACGCGTCGATCCCGCATCAGATCTTCGTCAACCGGCTCGCGCAGCGGATCGGCGGGGCGACCGTTCCCGAGCACCTGCTCCCGGTGCCCGACAAGAACGCCGCGCGCAATCGACCCGACGCGGTGATCGAGGGCGTCGACATCGACGGGCAGACGCGGTGGCTCGGTCTCGAGGTCGACCTCGGGCACTACAGCCGCGAGCGGATCACCGGCAAGGTCGAAGCCTGGCGCGACTACCCCGACCCGGCGACCCTCGTGATCGTCGTTCCCGACGAGGCTCGCCGGGCGAGGGTGGACGACTGGGTCGGTCCCGTGCGTGAGGTGCGGGTCATCACCTCGGACGCGTTCGGCGAGGAGATCCAGCGTGCGCATACGCCGAGCGGCGAGGGGCAGCTCTTCGACCTCGACCTCTGGACCGGAGGCGATGCGTTCGTCGGCACGCGCGAACGGTTGCGCCGCGTCAACGAGATGCACGAGCGGCAGATCGCGGCTGATGAGGAAGCGATGCGCGAGCGCGCGGCAGCGGAGGCCGAAAGACGCGCGGCGGCGGAGGCGGCGAGACGCGCGGAAGAGCAGCGAAGGGAGCGCCGCGGCCGGAGGCGGTTCGGTGTCTGAGCTGCTCACCCCCGAGGAGGTGGCGCGGATGCTCGGCGTGACGACGGCGTGGGTGTACGACCAGAGCCGTCGCGGGACGATCCCGACAGTGACGCTCGGGCGGTACCGCCGCTATCGACGCGAGTCGATCGAGCGGTGGGTCCTCGAGCTCGAGGAGAGCAGCGAGGGCCGCCGGTCGCGACGGTACGTTTCGTGAGTGAGCGAGGCGGCGGAGGCGAGGACGTGAAGCGGTCCTACGGGACGGGCCAGCTCTACGAGAAGCACGACGCCTACTACGGGCGCTGGCGCACGAGCGACGGCCGCAAGCTCAACCGGCGCGTCGGCAAGATCCGCGAGCCGGGGACCTCCGAGGGGCTGACGCGGTCGCAGGCCGAGCGTCGCTTCCGACAGATGCAGCAGGACGAGGAGATCGCGCCGCGCCGGCGTGCGGACGCCGAGGTCGTGACGGTGGCCGACGCGTCGGCCTCGCTGCGCCGCCGGCTCGCGGTCGAGGGCGCGCGGAAGTCCTACCTCGAGGGCTGCGAGTCGATGGAGCGCGTGCACGTCGTCCCCCGCCTCGGGGTGCGCCCGGTCCACGATGTCGAGGCCGCGGACGTCGAGGCGATCGCGAGCGCGATGCTCCGGCGTGGGCTGAAGCCCAAGACGGTCCGCAACGTCGTCACCTACCTGCACTCGGTGTTCGAGCACGCGGTCGCGCGCGGCTGGTGCACGGCCAACCCCGTGCGCTACGCGAGCCGGCCGAAGCGCCGGAGGTCGGGTGACGTGAACCCCGACCTGTAGTTCCTCACGGTCGCCGAGCTCGAGGCCGTGCTGCGCGCGATCCCCGACGAGGTCGTCGTGCGCCAGGCGGCCCCGACCCGCAACGGACGCCCCGGCCCGGCGCCCCCTCCGCCGCCCGATGTCCTCGGCCCGGTGCTGCGCGTCGTCGTCATCGCCGCGGCGATGACCGGACTGCGGCAGTCGGAGCTACTCGGATTGCGGTGGCGTGACTCGACTGGGTCGCGCAGCGCATCCGCGTGCGCAACGCGTACGTCCGCGGCGAGCACTCCGGTCAGGGCAAGTCGGACCTGTCGACGCGCCGCTCGGTGCCGATGGCCGACCGGCTCGCGCGCGAGCTCGACCGCTGGTCGCGCCGGACGGAGTACGGGGGAGAGGGCGATCTCGTGTTCGCGCACCCGCAGTCGGGCCGGCCGCTTGACCGCAGCAAGGTGACGCGGCGGTTCAAGGATGCCTGCCGCGCGGCCGGCGTCCCCGAGATCACGTTCCACGAACTGCGTCACACGTTCGCGACGCGTCTCGCCGCCTCCGGTCAGCCGCTGCGCACGATCGAGGAGTTCCTCGGGCACGCGGACATCAAGACGACGCAGATCTACGCGCACTACGCGCCGAGTGCGCGCGAGGTCGAGATGGTCAACGAGGCGTTCTCGGAGGCAGATCCGGCCGATGACGTCCCGGCGACCACGACCTAGATTGTCAGCGAGATGCTCGAGCGCTTCGGTGGGTTCGCTCTGCGGACGAGGCGGCGAGGGGCTACGGGAACATCTCGCGCCACAATGCGGCGGCTCGGCTGACCGCGACCGCGAACGTCGGTGGGTCGACGCCGTTCGCCGCCGCGAGGCGTTCGTAGCGGTCAGGCCAGCCCGCTGGGAGGTCCGGAAACTGCACGGGAGGCGCAGCGGCATCGCGCTCGGCCCAGACGTCCGTCACGACCGCTGCGAGCCGCCTCGCTGCCAGCAGCCCAGCGTCGAGCATCAGCATCAAGTCGGCCAAGTCGCGCACGCGGGAGTTCTCACGCTCGCCGAAGTCCTTGAGCATCCCGTGGAGCTTCTCGGCTGCGTGTCGGTGGATGTCGACGATCTCGATGTCGACGGCGTCGAAGCCAGCGAAGTCGAGCGCGTTAGGCAGCGTGACCGTATCGGTGGCGTCGAGCTCTCGCGCACGAGGCGAGACGTCGATCTTGATCGTGCCGAACCGCCGCCCCGCGAGATCGACGTCGAGTGCGACGCGCCAGGTCGGCTGCCCGCCGCCGTCCTCGGTCATGCGTGAAGGGACGCCGACAGCGAACACGAAGCCGTCGCCGTCGTCATCGCGCGCGAGTGCTTCGATCAGACGGTCCCGCAGATCCGCCGGGTCCACATCGGTCTCGCGTAGACCGAGGTCGAGGTCCCTCGTCAGTCGCGCTGCGTCGTGGAGTCGGACTTCCATTGCCATACCGCCCTTGAGCACCCAGCGGCCGGGCTCCGCGCGCTGCAGGCGCGTCACGATCCGCTGAAAGACGACGCGACGGCGTAGGCGATCGGGCGAGATCCCGCTGGCTGCGGACTCGTTGCGGATGCGCGCCTCCAACGCCGTACGCAGCGCTTCGGGCGTGCGGTAGCTCACGCGGGTCCCAGCACGGCGAGCGCCCGCTCGATGCGGAGCGCCGCTATCGCATCGACGGTCTCCGCACGCGCGCGCAGCTGCCGGCGTGTGAACGTTCCCCGTGCGAGCGCCTCCTCGAGCGCTCGCGCGAGTTGGTCCTCGTCAGCGTGTTCGGCCGCAACGTCGATCAGCGAGCGCACCAGCGTGGTGAGGCGGAAGCCCGGGCGGGCCTCGATGTCTTCCGCTGGGAGATCCGCCACGTGCAGGATGAGGGCGTCGTTGCTCATCCTGAACCCGGACGGGACGGTCAGGTGGATCCGGGGCGACTCGAACTCCCCAACGCCGTGGACGCCAAGCGCACTGTCGTGGGAGACAGTTGCGCGCTGCTTCGACCAGAGGTGCCACCGCGCGAGTTCGTCATGAGTGCCGGGCACCCAGTCGGCCAGTCGGAAGATCCCGCGGTCAACGCGGACCCAGTTCCCTGCGCCGACGTGATGGGCCTGCGCAGGGTAGGAGTAGCCGACGTGCTTCGCCTGGGCGGCCGTGAAATAGCCGGACTGCTCGGCAGCGAGCGCGAACAGTCGGCTTCTCAGATCTCGACGGTCAGCGGGCATTCTCTCGCGAACTATAGTTCGCCGCGCGATGACTACTTGAAACCTAAGTTTCCGTGTAGTTCACCGAACCTAGAGATGGCTTACCGCGAGCGCGGGCTGCAGTTCCGTCAGCGCCTCGACGATCACGTCCCGGTGGCACTCGGTGTGGTCGCGTTCGAAGCAGAGCAGGCACGCCCGGCTCTCGCCGAGGCTGTCGGCGAGCTCGACGAGCGCAGATCGCGAGCCGTTGTTCAGATGCTTGCGGTAGACCGCCGCGCCACCTTCGATGTCGCCGGCCCAGTAGCGCTCCCGGTTCGGTTTCGGATTGCCGAGTGCCTTGACGTGCACGTACTCGATGCCGGCGTCGCGCAGGGCTTCGCCCAAAGCCGTCTTAGAGAACCCTGGCCGCCGCGACAGCGGTAGCTCGCGGACGTCGACGAGTCGCTCGATCCCTGCGCTGACCAGCTCGGCGATCATCTCGTCGAGGGCCCGGCCTTCATACCCGACGGTGAAGAGCTTCGGCGCCATGCTCGGGACACTATTCGGCATCAGAAAAGCGACGCCTCCTGGGGGCGTGTCGCGCGCTTCGGGTGCAGGAGCCCCAGGATCAGGAACGAGCCGGGGTGCTTGAGCATGCTGCCCGTGATGAAGCGAGTGTCGTGACGGCCGCTGCAGTACTGCTCGAAGAACTTCTGTCGGATCTTCGCGTGGATTGTTGCCTCGTCGTCGCCCTTCTCGGCCAGGCTGCGATGTAGCGCGCCGAGCTCCCAGTCGATCAGCGACTGGTTGTGGCCGGGGCAAGCGGAGTCCGAACAGCGGTAGGCGAACTTGGCTTTGACGGGCAGCGGCTCGAGCGCTGCCCGCGTGGCGTCGCCGGCGCGATCGCCGAACAGCGACGCCTGGTTGAGCAGCGCGCGCTGCGATTCGGCAAAGCCTTCCTCGGCGGCAGCGACCTTCAGATCGGTGACCTCCTGCGGCCGAAAAACGCCGAGCGTCTTGCGCTCGGACTTCTGCCGGCGCTGGATCTCGCACATCGACGCGTCCTCGACAGCGTCGAAGAACGGTAGGCGGCGCCGCCATGTGCCGTTGTCGGTGTCGATGAACTCGCCCACCGCGATCGAATCGAGGACCGGCGCGAAGCTCTCCGGTCTCGAGTCCTTCCTGCTCTTGGTGACGTCGAGTTCGATCGCCTCGTACTTCTTGAAGCGCTTCGCGTATACGAGGCCGCGGTAGTCCAGCGGGAAGAGCCGGATCCAGCGATGCCGGGCGTCCATCGAGATCCCCGCGACGCACACGGCTTCCGTTTGCGAAACGGGATCGATGACCGGATATGCCTTGACGACGGGAAGAACCTTCAGCTGCATGACGGCCCGATGGTGGCACCACGCTCGGATGCGAACACACGCTCGGGGTCCAATTTAGGGTCCAAATTGAGGAGAACCCAGGGGAACCCGCACGACCGAAACCCCGATGAACACTGGGTTTCGAACTGGGCGAAACCCGCGCGCTTGGGCTGGGGGCCGGGCGGTCGCAGGTTCAAATCCTGTCTCCCCGATGCAGCGGAGAGCCCTCTACGGAGGGCTTTTCTGCGTTCTGGGGGGAGTTCGCCGGCGAACCGCGTGGTCCAACAAGGTCCAGCTTTCGAGCGGCGGCTCCGAGACGCTCAGCCCGGTGGGCCGCGCTGCTGGCCGCGCACATCCGCTGTTTTCACCGAGAACGCGCGGCGAACCACGCGGCCGACGGCGGGGCCGTGCCGATGCCGCGGGCTCATCGCCATGCGACGGTTGGCCGATGCCCGCCCACCGCTCAGATGACCCGCTCTCGCCCGTTCCGCCGCACGAGGAGGCGGCTCCGCTCGACGACGGCTTCGACACTGCCGCCGAGCGCTTGGCGGCCCGGCGACGCGAGGAGCACCGTGCCGTCGAGGAGGCCGGTGGCGGCGTGTCCGAGGGATTCGAGCAGTCAGAGGCCGAGCTCATCGAGCACGCCAGCCATGCGGATCAGCACACAACGGCGCCGATCATGCGCGACAGCGGCCGAGTCGAGGCCGAAGACGCACGTGGCGTCTACGGGGAGCCCGACACGGAGGTCATCGAAGACGCATGAATCCGGCGCGTGGAGTTGCGGACGATCGCATCACGACTGATGGCTCCGTTGGTGCTGAGCCAGGTCGACTGGGTCGCGCAGCGCATCCGCGTGCGCAACGCATAGGTCACGGAGTCACTGACGTCATCCACACTGAGGGTGGATAGCGTCAGGAGCTTCTCTCGCACGACCTGTGGGGCGGTCAGGTCGGCGAGGCTGTCAGGGGTTGCGGGCCGGACCGGGACTGATCTCGCCGCTGACTGCCGTCGGCAACGCGGACGCATCGACGTCACCGACTCCACGACGTCGATCTGAGGCACGACGATCTCGATGACCGCACCGCTGAGCGAGGGGACGAAGGTGATCGTGTCCGCGGCGAAGAAGAAGCTGTCCGCGAGGTCGATCGCCTGCAGGGACGCGGGGTGCTGCGCCTGCTCGACGTCCTCGTGCTGCGCAAGGACGACGGCGGGGCGATCACCCGCGTGTCCGTCGAGGAAGGGGATCTGGCCGACCTCTTCGCCACCGTCGAGGCGCTTGACCCGGAGTCGCTCTTCGGCCTGCTCGGAGACGCCGCCGCGGCCCGGGCACGCGAGCTGGCGCGGCCCCTGCAGTCCGGGGCCGCGCTCGTCTCCCTGCTCGTCGAGCATCGGTGGGCGCGTCCGTTCTTCGACGCGGTCACGGGTGCCGAGGGTGTCGTGCTCGGCGACGGCTTCATCGAACAGGCCGCGGAGCGCCTGGTCGGTGCCGAGATCGCGGTCTTCGACGAGGCGGCGCGGGTGATCGCGGCCGCGCACCAACTGGAGGCCGAGGCGGCCGCCCAGGCCTTCCAGGCGGCCGGCGCCGCGGACGAGGCGATCGCCATGGCCGACGCCGCACGGGCGGCCGCGGGCGTCGCGTCGGTGCAGGCGTTGATCGCCGCCGGGCTCATCGAGCAGGCCGCCGCCGAAGAGGCGGTCGAAGCGATCGCTGCCGCCGCCGAGGCGGTCGCGGTCGCCGAGGGCAAGGTCGCGGAGCGTCAGGCCGCAGCGGCGGTGACGCCCGCCGAGTTGCGCGTACTGCGCTACCTGCCGACGAAGATGACGTTCGCGCTCATCGCCGACCGGCTGGGAATCTCCCGCGAGGCCGCGCGGCAGCGCGCCGAGCGCGCCTACCGGGTCCTCGGGGTCCACAACCGCGCCGACGCCGTCACTCGCGCCCGGGAGTTGGGCGTCATCCCGAAGACCTACCACTGAGGACCCCCGCCAAGTCCGGTTCTCTCGGGAGGTCGGTCGTGATGTTTGCGTCCGCCCGCGCAGCCCTGAACCCGCTCGCAAACTCGATAGGCATCGTTATGGTGTCACCCAAGCAATCGATCGGGGATCGGGATGCGAAGCAAGGCGATCATCGTCGCGGGCGTGGCCACCGCGGTGGCCGGCGGCGGCTTTGGGAGCACGGCGGTCGGCCAGTCGTCGCACAAGAACGGGAAGCTGCGGACGATCACGGATCCCGTGGACACCGAGGCCGGCGAGCCGATCTCGAAGAGGTGCGACATCGTGAAGGCGACCGCGCAGTACCGCGACGGGCGCATGGTTCATAAGATCACGACCCGGGCGAACTACCCGAAGAACGAGGGCGTCCTCGTCATCGACACGGGGGGACCCGCGGGCCCCGAGGTGTCGATCCAGCGGTCGAAGCTGGTCGGGCTGAACTCGAGCGCCACGATCCGCGACGGTGCGAAGGCGCGCTTCTCGACGAAGGGTCGCACCGCCACGATCACCTTCAAGCCGCGCGACATCACGAAGAAGTCGAGCTACAAGTGGGCGGCCGTCATCTACTGCGACGGCATCGCGTCCGACCAGGCGCCCGGCGGCAGGGTCCTCGGCAGCTCGAACCCCTCGAGGTACGCGACGCAGAAGACGAAGCGGTAGTCGCATGCGGAGATCGGGGGCTGTCACCACCGTCGTGATCGGGCTGCTCGTCGTCGTCGCGACGCTGCTCGTCATCACGGCCACGTCCGACGAGGGCGCCGAGGCCGCCACCTCCCTGCCGGCTCCCACCGGGCTCACGCTCGAGGTGCGGTCGGACGACAGCATCGACGTTCGCTGGCGCGCGCGTGCGCGCGGCGCGACCCGCCACGAGGTGCGCACGTCGCCTTCGACGCGGACGCGCAAGGTGGGCCGCTCGCGGAGGTCGGTGCGGCTGCGCGGCCTGCGATCGGGCCGCCGCTACCGGGTGCTCGTGCGGGCGTGCAAGGGCAAGCGCTGCGGCAGGTCGGTGTCCCGCACGGCCCGGGTGGGCGCGCGCTCGTTCTCCGGCGTGCCGACCGTCGGCGGCTGCCCGATCTTCCCCGCCGACGACGCCTGGAACCGCGACATCTCCGACGAGCCGGTCGACCCGCGCTCCGACGAGTACCTGCGCTCGATCGGCATCGA
>JBFIDS010000031.1:0-14961 GCA_041603715.1 Paraconexibacter sp.
CGGCCGGCGACGTCGTGGTCGACGGCCGGCTACGCCGCGCGTGACGCCGACGCGTCGGCGTCGGGGCGCGGGGCGAAGTACGCCGAGCCGCTGATCGCCCGGTCGAAGCCCGACCACGCGGCGCCGGGAGCGAGCTCCTTCTCCAGCCGGTCGAAGGATCCGAGCCGCCCGCCGAGGTTGTCGATCATGTGCACGAGCGTCGCCTCGCGCGTGCACGGCACGACGGGGGAGCCGTGCTCGAGCGACCCGTGGTGGCTGAGGATGATGTGGAGGATCGCCTGCGCGGTCGCCGCCGGGAACCCGGGGATGTCCTCGATGACGCGACGGACGCGGTAGTAGCCGAGGGGGATCTCGCCCTGGAGCCGGCCGAGGTCGGTCATCCCGGGCGTGTCCGGGTCCGTCGAGTAGGCCTCGAGCTTGCCGATGTCGTGGAGGAGCGCACCGGTCACGGCGACGTCGCGATCGATGCCCGGGAAGGTCGCGCTGATCGCGCTCACTGCCTGGGCGACCGACAGCGAGTGGTCGAGCAGCCCGTGCGGGTAGGCGTGGTGGTAGCGCTTCGCGGCCGGGGCGATCCGGTAGAGGTCGCCCGTCTCGGTGCCGGCGCCGAGCACGCGCTCGAGCAGCTCCCGCAGGTTCGGGTCCTGCACGGTCGCGACGAGCTCGTGCAGATCGGCGTCGAGCTGGGCGAACGTGCGCGGCGGGCCGTCCCTGAGGTCGGACTCCTCGAAGCTGCCCGGCTCGGCCGGGGCCCAGAACTCGGGGCGGATCCGGCGGCCGTGGCGCTCGTGATCCTCGAGCCGGCCGCGCAGCCGCACGATCGCGCCGGGGACGAGGTGCTCGGCGAGGTGCGCGACGTCCTCCCAGACCATCGCGTCGACGGTGCCGCTGCGGTCGCCGACGACGACCTTGAGGTACTCGCTCCCGTCGGCCTTCACGCGACGCTCCGCGGTGCGGACGAGCACGACCTGGTCGACGTCCGAGCCCGCGACGATCTCCTTCAGAAGCACGCCGCACACGGTAGGGCGACGGTCGGACGAACCACGACGGCGAGGGCGGGGAAATGCCTGCATAACGCAGGAGGGTCGGGCGCCGCGACGCCGATCTGACACGCTGGCCGCGTGAGGATCTTCGGGTGCACCCGCTGCAGCGGTCTCGTCCACTTCGAGGATTCGCGCTGCGTGCGCTGCCAGGCGCACCTCGCGTTCGACTGGGGGATGCGCGAGGTCGTCGCGAGGGAGGCCCTCCCGGCGCAGGCGGTGGGCGCGGCCCTGTGCGCGAACGCGTCCCTCATCGGCTGCCCGGGCCTCGTCGCCCGTGACGGCGCGCTCTGCCACTCCTGCCGGCTCACGCGCACGCGCCCGCGCGACGGCGACGCCGCGGGGATCGCGCTGCTCGCCGACGCCGAGCGCGAGAAGCGCCGGCTCCTCTTCGATCTCGGCGAGCTCGGCCTCCCCGTCGACGGCGCCCAGGACCGCGACGGCGGGCTCGCCTTCGACCTCCTCACGAGCGAGGTCGAGCCGGTGACGACCGGCCACGCGGACGGGGTCATCACCCTCGACCTCGCCGAGTCCGACGACGTCCACCGCGTGACCGTCCAGCAGAGGATGGGTGAGCCGTACCGGACCGTCCTCGGTCACTTCCGCCACGAGGTCGGGCACTACTACCAGCCGATCCTCGTCGCGGCCAAGGGGCCGCACGCCGGACGGATGCGCGAGCTGTTCGGCGACGAGCGGGCCGACTACGCCGCGGCGATGGACCGCCACTACGCCGACGGCGCCCCCGCCGACTGGCAGGCCCGGCACGTCAGCGCCTACGCGACGATGCACCCGTGGGAGGACTGGGCCGAGACCTTCGCCCACTTCCTCCACATCCGCGACGCGACGCAGACCGCCGTCGCCTATGGCCTGCGCGCCGCCGATCCCGACGCGCCGATCCGGGAGGTCCTCGCGCACTGGACCCCGCTCGCGATCGCGCTCAACGCCGTCAACCGCAGCATGGGCGTCGCGGATCTCTACCCCTTCGTCCTCTCCGCGCCCGTCGTCGAGAAGCTCGCGTTCATCGACGAGCGGGTCGCCGCGGCCTCCCTCCACGGGGGCGACGTCGGCGCCGGCCGTCAGCCTCCGCCGTAGAACCGCAGGGCGCGGTCCGCGAGCTCGCGCGTCTCGGTCTCGTTGCCGACGGCGTTGACGACGGAGGCGACGCCGGGGATCAGGCGGCCCGCGGCGCGCGCCCCGACCCGCTTGCCGACCATCATCATGAGCGTCTGCGTGAGCTTGCGGTCCTGGCCGTCGGCGAGCCGCTTGTCGACGTAGGCGGACGCGATCGGCGTGCCCGCCCCGTCGAGCGCGGTGCGCGCCTCGATCGGATCGGAGTAGAGGCCCTGGAGCACGAGCAGCTCGGCGGGACGCATCGGGTCGTGAGGGTCGTACTCGTACGCGGCGGCGACGTAGAAGACGAGCCGCGACTGGATCCACGCGAGGGCGACGAGGTCCGGCACGACGGTCATCCACCCGCCGAGGCCGGTGGCGGCACCCCCGTAGCGGGCGAGGCGCGCGTGCGAGCGCTTGGCGCGCTTGGCGGCGCGCTCGCCGCGACGGCCGCTCTCTGCTTGCTCCGAGGCCCAGGTGCGCGCCGACGGCGCGTGGAACCGCGCCGCCTCCAGGGCGATCAGCTCGGGCGCGCGGATCGGATCGGCGCGCAGGCGGTCGACGAAGCCCTCCGGGACGACCGCCTCGCCGTCGTCATCGTCGTCGTGCGCCGCGCCCGCCATGCGCCGCATGATGGCAGCGCCGGGGTCCGGGGACCCGACCGTCTCGGACACGGTGACCGACATGGTTTGCGCTCCGGCCGTCCGTGGGACAGGATGCCGGGTGATGCAGCCGCTCATCGAGTACCGGCTCGAGCTCGCGGGCGTGACCACGCGGGCGCTCGAGCTGGAGGGCGAGGGACCGCCCATCCTCCTCTTCCACGGCTACGCCGACAGCGCGGACACCTGGCGCCTGCTGCTCGACCGATTCGCGCGGGAGAACCGCCGGGCGCTCGCCGTCGACCTGCCCGGCTTCGGTCGCGCCGACCGCCTCGACCGCGAGGAGCGCATCCTTCCGCAGCTGCGGCGCTTCGGAGCCGCGGCGGTCCGCCACCTCGCCGAGGAGACCGGCGAGGACGTGGTCGTGAGCGGGAACTCCCTCGGGGGCTGCCTCACGCTCCTCCTCGGCGAGGACCCGGACCTGCCGCTCCGGGCTCTCGCCCCGATCGCCCCGGCGGGTTTCGACCACCCGACGTGGTTCCGCGTGATGGAGGGCGACCGCCTCGTCCGGACGCTGCTCACGGTGCCCATGCCGCCGATCGCCTTCCGCGCGGTCGTCGGCGAGGCCTACCGCCAGCTCGCGTTCGCCCGGCCGCGCGCCCAGCCGACCGAGATCGTCGCCGCGTTCGCCCAGCACCTCTCCACGCGACGGGACGTGCGCCGCTACATGGCGACGGGGCGCCGGCTGCTGCCCGAGCTGCACGGGCCGTTCGCGCTCCACCGGGTGACGGCGCCGCTGCTGCTCATCTGGGGCGACCGGGACCGGATGGTCACCCACAAGGGGGCGCGCCAGCTGCTCGACGCGCTCCCCGACACGCGCTACGAGCTGCTCGAGCGCGTCGGGCACTGTCCCCAGATCGAGGCGGCCGACCGGGTCGCCGACCTCCTGCTCGCCCACGCCGCGCAGGAGGGGCGGGGCGGGCGCAACGGCCGCGCGACGTCGGACACGTCGTCGGCGGCCTGACACCGACACGAGGGAGACGCACCGATGGATCTCACGTTCTCCGAGTCCGAGACGGCGTTCCGCGACGAGCTGCGGGCGTGGTTCGCCGCCAACGACGCCGGGGCCGAGCCCCACGGCGACGAGGACGCGCACTACGCCTGGCGCCGGGACTGGCAGCGGCGTCTCCACGACGGCGGATGGGCCGCGGTGCACTGGCCGCCCGAGTACGGCGGTCGCGGCGCGACGCTCACCGAGTCGGCGATCTTCTTCGAGGAGATGGGACGTGCCGGGGCGCCGCTGCCGGCGAACGTCCTCGGCATCCTCCTCGCCGGCCCCACGATCATGACCTGGGGCACCCCCGAGCAGAAGGAGCGCTACCTCGAGCCGATCCTCTCGGCCGACGAGATCTGGTGCCAGGGCTTCAGCGAGCCGGAGGCGGGATCCGACCTCGCGGCCCTCAAGACGAAGGCGGTGCGCGACGGGGACGACTGGATCGTCACCGGGCAGAAGGTCTGGACCTCCGGTGCGCAGTACTCGAAGTGGTGCATGCTCGTCGCCCGCACGGACGGCGATGTCGCCAAGCACAAGGGCCTGTCCTACTTCCTCATGGACATGGAGCAGGACGCCGTCCAGGTCCGCCCGCTCGTGCAGATCACGGGCGAGGCTGAGTTCAACGAGCTCTTCATCGAGGAGGCGCGGATCCCGCACGCCAACCTGCTCGGCGGGGAGGGCAACGGCTGGAAGGTCGCGCTCACGACCCTCATGAACGAGCGCGCCGGGCTCGGCTTCTTCCTCCAGGTGCGGCTCCGCCAGCTCCTCGACCGCCTGTTCGCCGAGGCGGTCGAGAGCGGCGCGATCGAGGACCCGGTCGTCGCGGACCGGCTCGGCGACCTCCACGTCCGCACCGAGATCCTGCGGCTCACCGCCTACCGCGGTCTGAGCACGATCGAGAAGTACGGGCAGCCGGGGCCAGAGGGGTCGCTCACGAAATGGCTGTGGTCGGAGACGAACCAGATGCTCGCCCAGCTCGCCGCCGACGTCGTCGGGCCACGCGCGCTCGTGGACGGCGATCCGTGGGCCTACGAGCTGCTGCGCTCGCGCGGGAACTCGATCGAGGGCGGGACGACCGAGATCCTCAAGAACATCGTCGCCGAGCGCGTGCTCGGCCTGCCGAGGAAGTGAGAGCGCCATGAACTTCGACTTCTCCGACGATCAGCACGAGATCAAGCGAACGGCGCGCGACGTCCTCGCCGGGCGCGCGCCGCTCGAGCGGGTCCGCGCGGCGGCCGAGGCGCGCACCTACGACGACGACCTCTGGGCCCAGCTCGGCGACCTCGGCTGGCCGGGGATCGCGGTCGCCGAGGAGCACGGCGGAGCGGGTCTCGGGACGGTCGAGCTCGTCATCCTCTGCGAGGAGCTGGGCTACGCCGTCACCCCCTCCCCCTTCCTCGCCTGCGCGCTCGCCGCGACGGTCCTCCAGGAGGCGGGCGACGACGACAGCCGGGGGCGGTGGCTGCGTGGCCTCGCCGCGGGCGAGACGATCGGCACGGTGGGCGTCATGGGGGCCGGCGGAACCGCGGAGCTCGTGCCCGATGCCGAGCGCGCGGAGGTCATCGTGCTCCTCGACGGCGACATGCGCGGCGGGCGGGTGCTGAGGGCCGACGAGGCGGAGGTCGAGCCCGTGCGGACGATCGACCCGACCCGGGCCTTCGCGCGGGTCACCCCCGTCGGCGCCGACGTGGGGACGGCGCTCACGGGGGACGTGGCGCTCGCCGCGGACCGTGCCGCCGTCCTCGTCGCCGCGGAGCTCGTCGGGGTCGCGACGCGGGCGCTGGAGATGAGCGTCGCCTACGCGAAGGAGCGCACGCAGTTCGCGACGCCCGTCGGGGCCTTCCAGGCGGTGCAGCACCGCTGCGCCCAGATGCTGCTCCACGCGGAGGGGGCGCGGTCGGCGACCTACAGCGCGGCCTGGGCGGCGGACGCCGATCCGGCCCGCCTCCCCGAGGCGGCGTCGATCGCGAAGGCGTCCGCCTCGGACGCCGGTCGCGAGGTCACGGCCTCGGCGATCCAGGTCCACGGTGGCATCGGCTTCACGTGGGAGGCCGACGTCCACTGGCTCTACAAGAGAGCCCAGCTCGATGCGCGGATGTTCGGCGGTGCGGGCGTCCACCGTGCGCGGCTGAGCCGCCTCGCCGCGACGCGGCTCGGCGCCGGGACCTGATCGCGGCGGGGCCCCTGGAGGCGGGGTGGGCGAGGACGTTCCGAAATGCCCGGACGGTCCTCGACCGCCTCGGCGGGGATGCAACCGGACTTGCATCCGCGCGGGGCGACCGGCGGACCGGCGACGGGACGTCGCTACCCTGGGGACGATGCGTCCCCACCGTGCTGCCCTGCTCGGCGCCGTCCTCGGCGCCGTTCTCGTCCCCGCTGCGCCCGCGCTCGCGGCCGCCCCCGGCCCCGCGGAGGCGCGGATCATGCCCGGCATGACCGCCGGTGGCATCCCGGTCGGGAACCTCACGGTCACGGAGGCCGCGGCCCGGCTCGAGCAGCTCGTCGGCGACAAGGCGCGTCGCGACGTCGTCCTCAAGACGGCGGGGCGCACGTTCCGCCTCGACGCGGAGACCGCGAAGCTCGAGTTCGACGCGCTCACGTCGGCCAAGCGCGCGCTCTACGCCCCGCGGCCGGGCACCGTCGACTCCGAGGGCAACGTCGCCGGGACCGACGTGCCGCTCAAGCTCACGTACTCGACGCTCGCCATCCGCGACTGGGCGCGCAAGACGAGCAATGAAGTGAGCCGCCGGCCCCGCAACGCCTCGCTGAGGATCGGTCTGAAGAAGATCCGCGTGCGCGGCTCGCGCAAGGGGCGCAAGCTCGATGCGTCCGGCACCGAGCGGATCGTGAAGGAGGTCCTCGACGGCCCCCTCTCGGAGACCCGTGTGCTCAAGCAGTCGGTCAGCTCGGTGAAGCCCGACATCGACTACAAGAAGCTCCGCTCGCAGAACCGGACGATCGTCACCGTGTCGAAGCGCGATTTCAAGCTGCGCCTCTTCAAGGACTTCAAGGTCGTGAGGACGTACGGCGTCGCGACGGGCAAGCCCGGCTACGCGACCCCCAGCGGGTCGTTCCGCATCCAGAGCAAGCAGGTCAACCCGGTCTGGTCGGTACCGAACTCGCCGTGGGCCGGGGAGCTCGCGGGGTCGCGGGTCGCCGGCGGCTCGGCGCAGAACCCGCTCAAGGCCCGCTGGATGGGCGTCTCCGGGCCGGTCGGCATCCACGGCACCGGCCAGGAGTACTCGATCGGCTCGCGCGCGTCGCACGGGTGCATCCGCATGCGTGTCGCCGACGTGATCGCGCTCTACAAGCGCGTCTCGGTCGGGACGCCGATCGTCATCCGCTGAGCGGAGGTGAGGCGGCGACGGCCGTCGGTCAGCGCCGCGGCGCCGGCGTACGCGTGGGCGCGCGCCGGTGCGGATCCGCCGGAGGGCGGGTCTCTCCGGCCGGAGAAGCCGGTTGCTCGTCCGGCCAGAAGCCGGTCCGGTCGAAGTGCTCCCGCGCGTCCTCCTCCTCGCGGCGATCCTTCTCGCCCGCGTTCCCGACGCGCATGAGGATGTTGAAGAGCCAGATCGAGAGGCCGGCGCCGATGATCCCCGCGCCGCCCTCGAGGGCGACCTCCGTGCGCTCGATGACGATGAGCAGCACCCCGCCGAGGACGACGAGGGCGGGAAGCCAGGTGCGGACGAACGAGATGATCGGGCGGCGCGTCACGGACGATCCAGCGTAGCGGGCCGCGGGTGCGTGCCCGGGACCTCGGTGGGCGTCGCGCGCCCCGGCCGACGGGCTCGTCAGGCCGCGACGGCCTCCGGCGGCGCGCCGGCGCCGCGGCCCGACCCGCCGAAGCGCCCGGCCGCGATCTCGCGCTCGCGCCACCGCAGGTACGCCGGGCCCATCGTGCGCATGGCGTCGGGGAGGACCGGCGTCGTTGCGCGGGCCAACGCGCCGAGCGCAGCGATCTCCCGGCGCTCGCGCGCCGACAGGTGCAGGTCGAGCCGCACCTTCGCGGCGTGCGGCAGGAGGTCGGTCGTCGCGAGCTCCATCGCCCGCGCGACGGGGAAGACGGCGGCCTTCCAGGTGCGCGGTCCGATCCGCGGGAGCGGTGGCCGCGCCGGTGAGCGGAGGGTCGCGCGCACGAGATCGACGACGTCGTTGGGCTCGAGATGCGCGTCGATCGTCTCGGCGACGTAGGCCTCGAAGGCCCCCCAGCCCTCGGGGAGGTCGCGCTCGCGGATGCCGAGCAGGCGCCCGAGACCCCGCCACTCGCGCCAGAAGCGCTCCGTCTGCTCCGGGGTGAACGGCCGCCCGAAGCGGGCGTGCGAGGCGACGATCGTGATGGCGAGCGTCGCGTGCACCCAGGCGAACGCGCCCGGTTCGAGAGCGTGGTAGCGCCGTCCCTGCGGATCGACCCCCCTGATCCGCTTGTGCATCTCCCGCATGCGCGCGCCCGTCTGCGCGGCGGCTTCGGGGCCGCCGTAGACGAGGAGGTTCACGTAGTCGAGCGTGCGGAACAGCCGGCCCCACGGATCCGTGACGAAGTCCGACGTCTCCCGCACCCCTCCGGCGACGGTCGGGTGGGCGACCTGGAGGAGCAGTGCGGAGCCGGCGCCGAGCATCGCGCGGGCGTCTCCGGCGCGCCGCCACGTGATCGTCTCGGGGCCGACGGCGTAGCGCGCAGCGTCGGCGGGATCGGGCAGGACGGAGGGCATGGCGGCAATGGTACTCCCAATGCGCGTGGAGTACCACCCCTTCGCTCCACTACGGTTGCGCCGTGAGCGAGAGCGACGACGCCCCGAGCGATCTCGTCGGGCTCCTCGTCCGTGCTGCCTCCGTCTCGGCGCAGGCCGACGACGAGACCGACGACCGCATCCTCGACGCGGCCCTGCAGGAGGCCGCCCTCGCGGGCACGCGCGCGACGACCATGGACGGCGTGGCGCTCCGCGCCGGGGTCGGCCGGATGACCGTTTTCCGCCGCTTCGGCTCCAAGGGCGCCCTCCTCGACCGGCTCATGCTCCGCGAGCTGCGGCGCTTCCTCGCCGAGGTCGACCGCGTGCTCGAGCCGATCGAGGACCCGCGCGAACGCGTGGCCGAGGCGTTCGTCGCCTGTGTCCGCCTCGCCGGGTCGCACCCGCTCATCGCGCGGCTCGTCCGCGACGAGCCCGGCGCCACGTTCGACCGGCTCACCACCGGCGACCCGTCGGCCCTCGAGCTCGGCCGAGCGTTCGTGTCGACGCGATTGCGCGCAGACCCCGATGTCACCGAGCAGGCGCGCGAGCACGCCGAGCAGGTGGCGGACGTCCTCGTCCGCCTCGCGACGACGTACGTGCTCGTCCCGTCGCCGGCCGTCGACATCACCGACGAGGACGCCGCGCGGGCCTTCGCGCGTCGGACGCTCGGCGTTCTCATCTCCGCTCCCTGACCTTCGCGGACGCCGGCGCGTCACGCTTTCGTAGAGGTTCACAAACGGCTCGCGTCCGAGGTCCGCCCGGCGCGTGGCGCGTGCGTAGCTTGGTTGGCAGAGGTGGAGATGCGCCCACGGGCGCACCACCGGCAATCGCACTCATCCCGCCGCGGGCGGAAAGGACGGAACTCCATGGAAGTCGGTCTGCAGTTCATCTTCCAGAACACCCATGAGGGCATGTCCGACGCCGACATGTTCCGCAAGGAGACGAAGATCGCGATCCTCGCCGAAGAGGTCGGGATGGACTTCGTCCTCGCCCCCGAGCATCACTTCGACCCGGGCTACTCGATGATGCCCGACAACATGCAGTGGCTGTCCTACCTGGCCGCGAAGACGAGCCGCATGAAGATCGGCACGGGCGCGATCATCCTCCCGTGGTGGCCGAACCCCACGCGCGTCGCCGAGAAGATCGCGATGCTCGACATCCTCCTCGAAGGACGTCTCATGCTCGGCTTCGGCCGCGGCCTGGCCCGCAAGGAGTACGAGGCCTTCGGCGTCGACATGAACGAGTCCCGCGAGCGCTTCGACGAGGCGGCCGAGATCATCCTCGACATCCTCGACACCGGCATCGCCGAGTACGACACCAAGTACTTCAAGCAGTCCCGGATCGAGATCCACCCGACGTCCGACCTCGGCAGCTGGCGCGATCGCGGCTTCCAGTCGGTCGCGATGACGCCCGACTCCGGCGTCGCCGCCGCGAACCTCGGCGCCGCGATGATGTCGTTCGTGCAGCTCCCCTGGGAGCAGCACCACGAGGCCGTCGAGGCGTGGCGCGCCCGCTTCCGCGAGGTGCACCCCGGCAAGCAGCCCGGGGCGCCGGTCTTCTCGGACTTCACGTTCTGTCACGAGGACCCGGAGGTCGCCAAGGAGGTCGCGACGAAGTACCTCTCGAAGTACTTCCTGAGCGTCATCCGCCACTACGACTTCGACGGCTCGCACTGGGGCGACACCCAGGGCTACCAGGCCTACCAGGCCGGCGCCGACGCGATCAAGGAGGCCGGCCTCGAGGCGGCCTGCCAGGGCTTCGTGGACTCGCAGCTCTGGGGCACCCCTGAGCAGATCATCGAGGGCTGGACGAAGCGCGTCGAGATGACGGGCGATCTGCGGCCCGCGATGGCGATCTCCTACGCGGGGATGCCGCACGACCTCGTGGAGGGCAGCCTCCGGCTCATCGGCGAGAAGGTCGTTCCCGAGCTGCACAAGGTCAACGCCGGCGTCGCCGCCTGAGGCACACAGGCCGGCCGCCGTCCCTCCGCCCCGCGCGGAGGGACGGCGTCGCGCTGCGCGCCCGCGGACGTCCGTGCGCCGCGCGGCTGGAGGTCCCTACAACGCCGCTGGGGTCAGTCGGCGCGCGGGCCCGGGATGCCGCGGAAGGCGAACGGTCCCGCGTTGTCGGCGCCCGGCTGCACGTACCAGCATTCGCCCGACATCTCGCCGTCGAACAGGCCGAGGACGATCTCGGCGACACGCTCGGCGGGGATGACCGGGACGCCGCTCGCGGCGAGGCCCTCGCGGATCGGGTCGATGATCTTCGATTCGCTGAACCCGGGGCACACCGCGTTGACACGGATCCCTTCGTGCTCGAGCGCACCGAGGGCGCGGACGAGGCCCACGACGGCGTGCTTGTTCGCGCCGTAGAGCGGGTCGAACGGCACGGCGGTGAGACCGGCGAGCGAGGCCGTCGCGACGATCGCCCCGCCGCCGCGCTCGCGCAGCGCGGGCAGGCAGGCGTGGACGCCGAACACGACGCCGTCGAGGTTGATCCCCATCACACGGCGGTAGCGCTCGAGGTCGAAGTCGTCCCCCAGGCCGATCCCCGAGGACACGCCCGCGTTGAGGTAGGCGAGGTCGAGGCCGCCGAACGTCGCGACGGCCGCGCGAACGACGTCGCGGTTCGCGTCGAGGTCGCTCACGTCGCACTCGGCGAAGACGGCGCCCGTCTCCTGCGCGACCGCCTCGCCGCCCGGGACGTCGACGTCGACCGCGAGCACGCGGTCCCCGCGCGCGGTGAGCGCGCGCGTCACCGCCGCGCCGAGCCCGCTCGCCGCGCCCGTGACGAGCGCAACCCTCCCGTTCTCCTCGCTCATGACCCTCACCCTACGCCGCGACGGGCCGCGCGGGCCTACGGGTCGAGCTGCGCGCTCTGCATGAGCGTGACCGCCGCGCCGGCGGGATCCGTCAGGATCGTGAAGCGGCCGTACTCCGTGTCGGTGAGGCCGACGTGCTCGGTCGCGCCGAGCTCCTTGGCCCGGGCGCTCGCGGCGTCGACGTCGTCGACGTGGAAGGTCACCGACCAGTGGGGCGGCACGCCCTCGGGCCAGTCGTCGCCCATCTTCATCAGCCCTCCGGTCACGCGATGACCGACCTCGAAGACGCTGTACTCCATGCCCGGGATCTCCATCGGCTGGAACGCCCAGCCGAACACCCGGCCGTAGAAGGTCTCGGCCGCGTCGAGGTCGCGGGTCGCGAGCTCGTTCCACACGACCGCGCCGTGCTCGTTGACACGGGCGGACCCGACGTGCTCGGCGGCCTGCCAGAGGCCGATCGCCGCGCCCGTCGGGTCGAGCACGAACGCCATGCTCCCCGCCGCCGAGACCTCCATCGGCTCGACGATCACGGTCGCGCCCGCGGCGGTCGCGTTCATCACCGTCGTGTCGAGGTCGTCGGTCGCGATGTAGGTCGACCAGGCGACCGGCTGCTCGGGGCTCTGCGTCTGCATCATCCCGGCCGCCGGCGCGCCGTCGAGCAGGCACATCGTGTACCCGCCGTACTCGGGGCCGCCGATGTCGAAGGTCCAGCCGAACAGGTCCCCGTAGAACGCCCGGGCGCCGTCGGGATCGGTCGTGCCGAGGTCGACCCAGCAGGGCACCCCGGGCTCGTAGCGCGTGCGTGTCGCCATGGGCGTGACCCTGCCACGACGCGGGGGCGCGGCGCAAGCCGTGGTCACACGGCAGTCACCGCGGCGTGAGGTGCAGCGGCACGCCTCCGCGGACCGTCATCGACATCCGGTAGCGGTGGCGCGGAACTGGTTCCGGTCCGGCGACGGGACGCTCGGGCTGTGCGACTGGCAGGCGGTCGTCGTCGGGCACTGGTCACGCGACCTCGCCTACGCGCTCGCGACCGTCCTCGCGACCGACGACCGCCGCGCGTGGGAGCACGACCTCGTCGCGCTCGACGCCGAGGAGCTGGAGCGGCGGGGCGGGCCGTCGACGACATCCCAGGAGGCGTTCGCCCGCTACCGCGAGCAGCTGTGGGGCGCCCTCGCGTTCTGGGCGCCGACCTACAGCCCGCCGCGCCGGATGCCGTCGGACATGCAGCCGCGCGAGGTCTCCGGCGAGATGCTGCGACGCATCGGGGCGGCGTGCGTCGACCTCGACGCGTTCGGCGCGGTGTCGGTGTAGCGGCGCAGGCGGTCGGGGCCCTACGCCCGTCCGGCGGTGGGGACGGCCGGTCGAAGGAGCAGGGCGGCGAGCGCGGCAACGAGTGCCGCCATCGTGAAGACGGCCGGCCAGGATCCGATCTCGTCCCCGAGGGGATGGGAGGCGACGAACGCGGCGAACGCCAGGACGATGAGCACGACCGTCCGCGGGGTGCCCGCGATCGGCCGGGCGCGCACCGCGCACCACGCACCACCGGCGAGGAGCACGGCGCCCCCGAGCGGACGGACCCCGGTGACGTCGGCGACCCCGAACCCGAGGAGGAACGAGAGCGCCGCGACGAGGGGGACGAGCGTGCGGTCGGGCATCGGTCCCGAGAATACGAGGCACCATGCCCCGGGGGCCGCCGCAGGGGGTCCGCTAGCCTGCGTCGCGCTTGGAAGAGATGGTCGTCACCACCGGTCTGACGAAGCGGTTCGGCGCCAGGACGGCGGTCGACGCCGTCGAGCTCGCCGTGCCCGCGGGGTCGTGCTTCGGATTTCTCGGCCCGAACGGCGCCGGGAAGACGACGATGATCCGCCTGCTGCTCGGGCTCGCGCGGCCCACGGCCGGCCGTGTCCTCCTCCGGGGCGTCGACGTCCAGCAGGAGCCGACCCGCGCTCTCGCCCGCGTCGGCGCGATCGTCGAGGAGCCGCGCTTCCACGCGCACCTCACCGGCGTCGAGAACCTCCGCGTCCACGCCCCGCTGATCGGTGGCGACGCGGTCGCGCGGGTCCCGTACGTCCTCGATCTCGTCGGGCTCGGCGAGCGCGGCGACGACACGGTCAAGGGCTACTCGATGGGGATGCGCCAGCGGCTCGGCGTCGCCCGCGCGATGCTCGGCGATCCCGAACTGCTCGTGCTCGACGAGCCGACGAACGGCCTCGATGCCTCGGGCATGGCGGACTTCCGCGTCTTCATCCGCCGGCTCGTCGAGGAGGAGGGCCGCACGGTCTTCCTCTCCTCCCACCTGCTCGACGAGATGGAGAAGCTCTGCGACGCGGTCGCGATCGTCGAGGAGGGGCGCGTCGTGCGGCAGTCGTCGATGACGGCGCTCCTCGACGAGGGCGGCCGCGCGCTGCTCGTCCAGTGTGACGACGCCGCACGAGCCGTCGCCGTGCTCGAGGGCGCGCCCGGGCTCACCATCGCGGCGGCGCTCGCGCCGGCCGACGGGATCGTGCGGGTCGAGGGCGACCACAGCCCGGCCGCGGTCGCCGGCCTCAACCGCCGTCTCGTCGAAGCGGGCATCGGCGTCCACGGGCTGCGGCTCGACGCGCAGACGCTCGAGCGCCGGTTCCTCGAGCTCACCGGCGTCCCCCGAGTGCCGCGTCGAGAGGCGGCTCCGTGAGGGCCCTCGTCGCCGCCGACCTGCTCAAGCTCCGCCGTCGGCGCGGGCTCTTCTGGAGCGCCCTCGGCCTCCCGATCCTCGTCGGCGTCCTCCTCATCGTCCTCGCCCTGTCGGGCGTCGCCGACATCGACGGGGGCGCGGTCTTCTACGAGGACCTGTCGTTCGTGCTCTACATCCTGGGGTCGATCCTCGTCGTGCTCGTCGGAGCGCGGCTCGGCAGCGAGGAGCACGCCGCGGGCACGCTGCGTTACCAGCTCCTCACGGGCATCTCCCGGACCCGTCTGTACACGGCGAAGATGCTCGCGACGCTCGTCGCGGTCGCGATGGTCCTCCTCGCGGGCCTCGTGCCGGCGCTCATCGGTGCCCTCGTGCTCTCCGACGGCGGTGGGCCCGGGCTGACCGGGGAGGTCGTCGCCGACAACTCCTGGAACGTCGCGCTCCCGCTCGTCGTCTCCGCGCTCATCGCGTTCGGCGTCGGTGCGCTCACGCGCGCGACCGGGCCGGCCATCACGGTCGCGCTCTTCCTCAACTTCCTCGGCGTGAACCTCGTCCTGCTCCTCGCGCTCATCGACGACAGCCTCCGGCACATCGCGCTCAACCTCGGGATCGACCGGCTCACCTACGACGAGGTCGACGCCGACGATCGCCTCGGCTTCGCCGCGGCCCTCATCGTCGTCACCGCGTGGCCCGCCGCCTTCCTCGCGGCGGGATGGGCCCGCCTGAAGCGCCTCGAGGCGTAGCGGCTCACCTCACGGGTCATCGCCGCGGCCGCCGGGGCGTGGGAGGATCGCGCCATGACGCTTGCGCTCGACGCTCCCCGGGCCGGCCGCGCCGCCGCCGGGGCCGGTCTCTACGAATCGCACTACCTCCCGGCCGCCGACCCGGCCGGCGGCCGCGCGGTCTGGCTTCGGCACACGGTCCACAAGGAGCCCG
>JBFIDS010000032.1:0-14731 GCA_041603715.1 Paraconexibacter sp.
CGAGAACCTCGCCGCCGCGCTGCGGCGCGCGGTGCCCGCCCTGCGGGAGACCGATGAGGTCCTCGCCCGCCTCGCGCGGCAGAACCGGGTCCTCGCGGACCTCGCCCGCGACGCCGACACGGTCGTCACGCGGCTCGCGGAGAAGAAGGACGACGTCGGGCGCTTCGTGGTGGAGGCGCGCGACACCGCACGGGCCTCGGCGCAGCGCACCGACGAGATCTCGGAGGGGTTCCGCCGGCTCCCCGGGTTCCTCGGTCAGCTGCGTCCCGCGATGCGCTCGCTCGGCGAGGTCGCCGACGCGCAGATCCCGGCGCTGCGCAACCTCCGCGCCTCCGCGACCGGGCTGGACCGCCTCCTGCGCAACCTGGGGCCGTTCGCCGAGGCGTCGCGGCCCGCGGTGCGCTCGCTCGGCGAGGCGTCGGTCACGGGTCGCCAGGCGGTCCGCGCCGCCGACTCGACGGTGGCCGAGCTCGGCCGGTTCACCCGCGACGCGCCCGAGGTCTCCAACAACCTGCGATTCGTGCTCGAGCACCTGGGCGACCGCTCCAAGGGCGTCGAGGCCGACCCGCGCAGCCCGGGCGGCACGGGCTACACCGGGTTCGAGGCGCTGCTCACGTACGCCTACGACCAGACGCTCTCGACGAACATCTACGACCAGAACGCGCACATCCTCAACATCTCGCTCATCCCGCCGACGGACGCGTGCGCGCTCTACGCCGATCCGGAGCGGGCGAAGGACCCCGCGACGAAGGACTGCGTCTCGGCTCTCGGCCCGAACCAGCCCGGGCTCAACTTCCCCGACCCCTCGGCGGGGCCGGACGCCCCGGCGCAGACCCGCCGCAAGGGCGACCGCAAGGCGCCGGAGAAGCCCGCCGGTGACGTTCCCGCCCACGCGCTCCCGTCGCCCTCGCAGCCGGACCCGACGCCCGACGCGCCGGCCGCCCCGAAGCCGGAGCGCCGTCCGCTGCTCCCGGGCCTGCCCGAGGTCGTCGTCCCGTCGCTGCCCGGGCTCCCCGATCTCGAGATCGGCTCCGAGCGCAACGGCAGCCTGCTCCCCTCGCCAGGCGCCTCCGCGCTTCGCGACAGGAGCCGGACCGCCCTCCTCGACTACCTCCTCGGCCGATGAGCGACCGCCGCAACCGCGCCTCGATCGTCGCCAACCCCGTCCTCGTCGGGGCGGTGACGACGCTCATCGTCGTCGTCGCGGTCTTCCTCGCCTACAACGCGAACAACGGGCTGCCGTTCGTCCCGACGCGCACCCTGCTCGTCGAACTGCCCAACGGCGCGAACCTCGTCCCCGGCAACGAGGTCCGGTCCGGCGGTTACCGCGTCGGCGTCCTCGAGGACATGACGCCCGCCACGCTCCCGAACGGGCGCGTCGGGGCGCTCGCCCGGCTCAAGCTCGACGAGGTCCTCGGTCCCGTGCCCGAGGACAGTTCGGTGGTCGTGCGGTCCCGGTCGGCCCTCGGCCTGAAGTACGTGGAGCTCGAGATGGGCGCGTCCGGACGGGAGATCCCCGACGGGGGCACGCTGTCGGTCACGCGCGCAGCCGCCTCGACCGAGCTCGACGAGGTCCTCTCCACCTTCGACGAGGACACGCGGGTCGCCTCGCAGACGAACCTAGAGGGCTTCGGCGACGCGCTCACCGGGCACGGGGCCGGGCTCGCCCGCACGATCCAGGTCGCCCCCGAGCTCCTCGGGCGCCTGGATCGCGTCATGCGCAACCTCGGAGATCCGGAGACCCGGCTCGAGGACTTCTTCGCCGAGCTGGGGGAGACCGCGCGGATCGTCGCGCCGGTCGCCGACGTCAACGCCGAGCTGTTCACGTTCCTCGGCGACACGTTCGACGCGCTCTCCCGGGACCCCGAGGCGCTGCAGGACACCATCGCCCGCACGCCCCGCACGCTCGAGGCCGGCACGCGCTCGCTTCGTGTCCAGCGGCCGTTCCTCACGCGCGTCGCCGGGCTCTCCGAGGACCTGCGCGGGGCGAGCGTCGCGTTGCGCGCCGCGCTGCCCGACCTCAACGCGGCGATCTCGACGGGCACGCCCGTCTTGCGCCGCACCGCCCCGCTCAACGCGGACCTGCAGCGGACCATGGGCTCGCTGCGGGACCTCGCACGGGAGCCGACGACGGACGGAGCGCTCCGTGGCCTCACGGCGACGATGACGACGCTCAATCCGACCCTCCGCTTTCTCGGCCCGTACGTGACGGTCTGCAACGCCTGGAACTCGTTCTGGACGTTCGCCGCCGAGCATCTCTCCTCGCCGACGTCGACGGGCAGCCAGCAGCGCGCGCTCTTCAACGAGGCGCCGCCGAACATCCCGGGCGGGGACGGCATCGGTCAGATGGGGGCCAACGAGTTCGCCCACGGGCGGGAGACCCCGGTCCCCGGGGAGCCGAAGACGCGCCTGCACAACGCATTCTTCGGGCCCGCGATCCTCCCGGACGGCCGCGCGAACTGCGGCGCGGGCCAGCAGGGCTACGCGCAGAGCTCGAACCCGTTCCGCGACCGCACGATCCCCGGCGACCCCTACCGCGACGTCTTCGTCGAGACGCCCGACGACACGCAGCTGCCCCGGCTCGGACCGAACTGGGCGACGGTCGACCGTGACGGACGCGGTCTCACGCTCAACCCGGATCGGGTCCCGGAGGGCCAGACGTTCACGAACCGGCCGGAGGGACGCGGCGTCGACGTCCCCCGCGTCCCGGCCGAGCGGGCCGGAGGTCCCCCCTCGCCATGAGACGCGGACGCCGCCAGGGGCTCTCCTACTTCACGGTCGGGCTGCTCACGCTGCTCGCGATCTCCATCGGGACCTACCTCGGTTTCGCGAAGGACGTGCCGTTCGTCGGCAAGCCGTTCGAGCTCGAGGCGGTCTTCCCGTCGGCGAACAACCTGCGGGGCAACTCCCCGGTGCGGATCGCCGGGGTCGAGGTCGGGAAGGTCACGTCGATCGAGCGGGTCCGCCCCGGCGCCGAGGCGGCGCGTGTCGTGATGGAGATCCGCGACAAGGGCCTGCCGATCCACCGCGATGCGCGCCTGGCCATCCGGCCGCGGATCTTCCTCGAGGGAAACTTCTTCGTCGACCTGCAGCCCGGCTCGCCGTCGGCGCCGACTTTCTCCGACGGTGACACGGTCCCCATCAACCAGACGACCGCCCCCGTGCAGCTCGACCAGGTCCTCACCGCCCTGGAGTCCGACACGCGCGAGGATCTCAAGACGACGCTGCGTGAGCTCTCCACCGGGCTCTCGGGCGAGGGTGCGGCGGGGTACAACCGCTCGATCCGCTTCTGGCGCGACGCCTACCGGGACTCCGCGATCGTGAACGACGCGACGCTCGGCCGCGAGCCCGGGGACCTCTCGGGCTACATCCGCGACGCGGGCACCACCGCGGCGGCCCTCGACCGTGACCCGCTCGCGCTGAAGAGCCTCATCGCCGACCTCGACACGACCGCGCGCGCGTTCGCGGCGCGTGACTCCCAGCTCGCCGAAGCGGTCGGGGAGCTGCCGCGCACGCTGCGGGCCGCGGACCCCGCCCTCGAGGCCCTCGGCCGGGCGCTCCCGCCGCTGCGTCGTTTCGCCGCCGACCTGCGGCCCGGCGTGCGGTCCTCGACGCCGACGCTGCGCGCGAGCCTGCCGTTCACCCGCGAGGCGCGGAGGCTCGTCGGCGAGTCGGAGCTGCGCGGCCTCAGCCGCGATCTGCGCGGGACGGTCCCCGCCCTCACCCGCCTGTCGAAGGGGACCGTGCCGCTGCTCGCCGAGAACCGCCGCGCGTCGAGCTGCATCAACGAGGTCGTCATCCCGTGGTCGAGCGACAAGATCGAGGACGCCGACTTCCCGGCGACGGGCCCGGTCTTCGAGGAGGCGGCGAAGGGCCTGTCCGGCCTCGCCGGGGAGAGCCGCACCGGGGACGCCAACGGCCAGTGGTTCCGGGTGCTCGTCGCGGGTGGCGCGTTCGTCACCGAGCTCACGAACACGACGATGATGCTCAGCGACCGGCCGATCATGGGCGTGAACCCGCCGCCTCCCGCGAAGGGACGGTCCCCGCTGCGCACCGACGTCGAGTGCGAGACGCAGGAGTCCCCCGACCTGAGGACGCGTCCCGCGCCGCCGCCCTCGGCGAGCCGGCGCGCCGTCGTGCCCGCCGCCGGCGACGGGCGTGAGCTCTACGACCGCCTCGTCGGCCGGGCCGTGCGCAAGCTGCGCCGCGAGGTCGAGGCGCGCAGCCTCGGCAAGATCAAGGTCATCGCCGAGGAGGCGACGCGCGAGACCATCGCCGCCGTGCGCGCCGCGGCCCGCCGCGTCGAGGGGGGCGGGCGATGAAGCGCGCGATCCGTACCTCCTTCCGGGACTTCACCGCCCTCATCGGCCTCATCATCATCGGCGCGATCGTGGGCGTGTACATCCTCGGCGAGCAGCGCTTCCGCTTCCCGTTCGTCGAGGACACGCCGTTCGAGCTCAAGGCCGAGTTCTCGACCGCTCAGGCCGTCGCGCCCGGCCAGGGGCAGACCGTGCGCATCTCCGGCGTGCGGATCGGCGACATCGCCAAGGTCGATCTCGTCGAGGGACGCGCCATCGTCACGCTCGACGTGGACCCGCGCTACGCGTCGATGGTCCGCGAGGACGCGAAGGCTCTCCTGCGGCCGAAGACCGGTCTCAAGGACATGTTCGTCGAGCTGGATCCGGGCTCCCCGGATGCCCCCGCCGTGCGCGAGGGCTTCACGATCCCGGTGACGAACACGTTGCCGGACGTGAACCCCGACGAGATCCTCGCCGCCCTCGACGCCGACACGCGTGACTACCTCAAGCTCCTCGTCGGCGGGGCGGGCGAGGGCCTCGAGGGACGCGGGGAGGACCTTCGGGAGGTCCTGCGCCGCTTCGAGCCGACGCATCGCGACCTCGCGAGGGTGACGAAGCTCGTCGCGCGTCGCGAGGGACACCTCCGGCGGCTCATCTCCTCGCTCGGCGAGCTGAGCGGGGAGCTCGCCGGCAAGGACGAGGACCTCGCCGAGTTCGTCACCGCGAACGCGACGGTGCTCCGCGCGTTCGCCCGCGAGCAGGAGAACATCACCGGTGCGGTGGACCGGCTCCCCGGCACGCTGCGCGAGACGACCGCGACGCTCGGGAAGGTCGAGCGCCTCGCCGACGTGCTCGGGCCGGCGGTCACCGACCTGCGGCCGGCCGCCCGCAGGCTCGACGAGGCCAACCGCGCCCTGCGGCCGTTCGTCACCGAGGCGGCGCCGATCCTGCGCGAGCGCATCCGCCCGTTCGCACGCTCCGCGCGGCCGACGATCGCCGCGCTGCGCGAACCGGCGCAGCGGCTCGCCGGGACCACGCCCGACCTCACGCGGTCCTTCGGGGCGCTGAACCAGTTCCTCAACCTCGTCGGGTACAACGAGAACGGCCGTGAGGGCCCCGACGTGAAGACCCGCGACGAGGGCTACCTGTTCTGGGTCGCGTGGCTCCTGCACAACGGTGGCGCGCTGTTCGGCACCGGGGACGCGAACGGCCCGTTCCGGCCGGTCACGGTGGCCGGGAGCTGCGGCACCATCAGCCAGGTCGCCAACTCGGTGCCGCTGCTCGGCATGATCCTCGCGCCCGCGCTCGCCGACCCGACGATCTGCAAGGACGTCCTGGGCTGATGGTCAAGCAGGCCCCCACCCTCGGACGGCTCCTCACGATGGCGATCTTCGCGCTGTCGTGCTTCGGGCTGATCCTCTTCCTCTGGGTGAGCTTCGGCGGCACGACGCCGCTGGCCCCGAAGGGCTACCGCGTGAACGTCGCGTTCCCGGAGGCGACGCAGCTCGCCCAGGAGGCCGACGTGCGGATCGCCGGCGTCTCGGTCGGCAAGGTCCGTTCGAAGGACATCGACGCGACGCGGCCCAACCGCACCGTCGCGACGATCGAGCTGGAGCCCCGGTACGCCCCGCTCGCCTCCGACGCTCGGGCGATCCTGCGTCAGAAGACGCTGCTCGGCGAGACCTACGTCGAGCTGACCCCGGGCTCCAAGGACGCCCCCCCGATCGAGGAGGGCGGGTCGCTCGCCGACGCCCGCGTCGCGCCGACCGTCGAGCTGGACGAGATCTTCGACGCGCTCGACCCCAAGACGCGCGCCGCGTTCCGCACCTGGCAGCAGGATCTCGCACAGGGGGTCTCCGGCCGCGGGCGGGACCTCGGCGATGCCCTCGGCAACCTCCCGTCGTTCGCGGCCGACGGGAACGACATCCTCGGCGTGCTCGACAGCCAGGAGCGGGCGGTCCAGCGGCTCGTGCGCAACACCGGCGTCGTCTTCGGGGCGCTCAACGAGCGCGAGGGCCAGCTCGCGAGCCTCATCCGCGGGTCGAGCGCGACGTTCCGCCAGACGAGCGCGCAGCAGGAGGCCCTCGCCGAGTCGCTGCGGATCTTCCCGACGTTCCTCGACGAGACCCGGACGACATTCACGCGGCTCGAGCGCTTCGCCGGCGACACCGATCCGCTTGTCCGCGATCTCGGCCCCGCGCTGCGCGACCTGCGCCCTGCGCTCGTCGACCTCCGGGCCACCGCCCCGGACCTGCGCCGGTTCTTCGAGGATCTCGACCCGCTCATCGTCGCCGCGCGGACCGGCCTTCCCGCCACCCGCAGCGTCCTCGACGGGGCCCGGCCGCTCCTCGGCGCGCTCCAGCCGTTCCTCGAGCAGCTCAACCCGATCCTCGAGTGGCTCGAGTACCACCAGATCACCACCGCGGACTTCATCTCCAACGGCGCCGGGGCGCTCGCCGACACGATCCCGACCCGCAACTCGTTCGAGCGCGGCCATTACCTGCGGCAGTTCGGCCCGGCCGGGGCCGAGTCGGTCGCGATGTACGGGCAGCGCCCGGCGAACGCGCGCGGCAACGCCTACCTCAACCCGGGGGCGATCCAGGGCCCCGAGCGCGCGCGGCGGATGATCTTCCCCAACTTCGACTGCGCGAACACCGGCGAGCCCGGCGACGGCAGCTACCAGACGCAGGTCCCCGACACGCGGGACGCGCCGTCGTGCTGGGTGCAGCCGGTCCCGGCCGTGCCGGAGGGCAACACGCGCCCCTACCCGCGGATCGAGGCGGCCGACTACTCGAAGTGAGACGACGACGGCCGCCCCTGGGGGGCGGCCGCCGGTCCGGCAGGGTGTGGTCCGCGGTCAGGCGACCTTCGCCTCGGCGACCGCGACCGGGCTGAGGAGCTCGAGCAGCACGCCGGCGAGCTTCTCGTCGCCGGTCGTCGTGAGACCGGCACGGGACTGGTCGGGGCCGAGCGCCTCGATCCAGGCGGCCTCGGTGCCCGAGATGCGCGCGGCCGCGTCCGGCGCGGAGCGCTCCTCATAGGTGACGCGGCCCTTTGCGGCGCGCAGCACGTAGCGCTTGAGCTGGCCGTCGCCTCGCTCCACCTCCAGCTCGATGGTCCCGTTCACCTTCGAGGGGACGGCGAGGCCGGGGGAGGACCGGAAGATCGAGCCGATGTCGATCGACTCGCCCGAGCGCGGCGGGCTCCAGGCCCACTGTGCTCCCCAGCGGGAGAGGGCGCCGATGATCGGCAGGAGGTCACGGGCACGCTCGGTGAGCTCGTAATCGACCCTCGGTGGAACCTCGCGGTACCGCTGGCGGGTGAGGAGCCCGTCGGCGACCATGCGGTTGAGCCGGGAGCGCAGCTGCTCGGTCGAGATGCCCGGCAGCACGCGCTGGAGCTCGACGAAGCGGCGGGGGCCACCGACGAGGTCACGGACGATGAGGAGCGTCCATTTGTCGCCGACGAGATCGAGGGCGCGCGCATCGGGCGCCCACTGGTCGTAGGGGTGGCGCTTGGGGGGCGGGACAGTGGGGATGGCCGGCTCCTTCGAGTCGTTGGGGGGCGGGGCAGAGTCCTGTGGTGCTGCTGACACTCTAGCGTCGGCGCCTATCGGCGCTCCGGTTTTCCGCCTGAGACTTTCCCCGATCAGCGACGTTTGACACAAGTTTCGGCGCGCTCGGTCGTTCATTCGATCAGGAGCGGTACGTCCAGCCCGTTCAGGTCAGCAGCCGAAGGTCGGGGGAGGTTCCGGCATGGGGGTAGTCATCAGCATCGATGCGTACCGGGGGCCGTCCCCCGGGCCGGTCGACCACGGTACGGCGGGCACCCCGAGGGTCGATGCGCCGGTCGTCTCGCTCGCCCGGGGGGTGCGGCCGCCTGTCCGGTCCGCGCTGGTCGCCGGGGGGCGGCCGACCGTGGCCGCGCCGCCGCGCACGAGCTTCTTCGTCGATCCGGCGTCACCGGCGACCTACCTCGTGGCGGAGCGGGTCGACCGTTCGGTGGGGGGGATGCGCTGGTTCACCTGCCCTCCCGTCGATGCTGCGCCGACACTCGCCCACCGCCGCCGGGCGCGGCTCGAGGCGCGCGCCGCCGAGCTGCGGATGCCCCTGGTCTGGCCCGAGAAGGCCTCCTCCGGAGATGGCCTGCGCCGGCTCGCCGCGAGCGCGGGGAGCTCGCGGGCCGTCCAGGCGATCACGCTGGCCGCGGGTCGGCTCGCCTTCTGCGGCGGATACGACCTCGACGACCCCGAGGTGCTCGACGAGATCGCAGCGTGCGCCGGTCTGGATCACGATGCGGGCCGGCGAGCGGTGCTCGACCCGGCGGCGGACGTCCCCCTCGCGGCGGTCCGTGCGACGGCGCGGCTCCTCGGGGCCCGGGATCTGCCGGCGGTCCAGGTCGGAGTGCGCCTCTTCGACGGCGAGGAGCGCGTGCCCGGCGCTCTCGCGGCGATCCGCTCGGCGACGTTCTCGCGGGCCTCGCGCCCGCGCTGAGCGGGGCGCTCCCGGCAGGGGCGGCTTTACAAGAAGGCGGCGGGACGGGACCATCTCGCGATGCTGCGCGCGCCCCTGCGCTTCGCCTTTCGCAAGCTCGGCCCGCGGTATCCGCGGGTCCTCCTCGTGCTGCAGCTGCAGGCGGCGCACCTCGTCGTGCTCGGCGGCTGTGCGCTGCTCCTCCTCGAGGTGGAGATGTCCTTCGGGGAGTTCCTGCGCATTGTCGCGGTCTCCCAGGCGCTCGCTTTGTTCGACAACGTGCTGAGCATGCGGGTCATCTCCCGGCGTGTCAGCCCGGCCGATCCGTGGCTGCGCGGCGAGCGGACCGGCGAGACGGCGTCGGCGGCGTTCCGGGCGCTCGCCGGCCTGCCGCGCGACTACCTGCGCGAGCACGCGATCACGGGCCTCCTCGTGAGCACCGCCCCGGTCGCGGCGTTCGTCACGTGGGAGATCGACGAGGGGTGGTTCCCGGCGTTCCCGCTCGTCGTCGTGGCGGCCGGCGTCGTGCTCCTCTACGGCATGCTCGTGCGCTTCCTCGCGATGGAGCTCATCCTGCGCCCGGTCCTCGAGCAGGTCTCCGCCGACCTGCCGCGCGACTTCGCGATCGGGGTGGGGACGATCCCGCTCCAGCGTCGCCTGCTCCTCGCCCTTCCCGCGATCAACGTCATCTCCGGGGTGATCGTCGTCGCGATCGCCGATCCCGGGCGGGGCGGGCTCGCGGCGATCGGCGTCGGCGTCATCGTCGCGGTCGCGGTCGCCTTCACGCTCAGCTTCGAGCTGTCGCTGCTGCTCGCCCGCTCGATCGCCGAGCCGCTGCACGACCTGCGGGCCGGGGCGGAGGCGGTGGCGGCCGGGGACCTCTCGGTCCGGGTCCCGGTTCTCGGGACCGACGAAGCCGGCCATCTCGCGGCCTCGTTCAACACGATGGTGACGGGATTGCGCGAGCGGGCCGCGCTCCACGACGCGATGGCGGCGTTCGTCGACCATGCGGTCACGCACCGCGTCATGGACCAGGGCGGCCACGAGATCGTCGGGGAGGAAGTGGAGGTGACGATCCTCTTCCTCGACATCCGTGGGTTCACCGCTTTCGCCGAGCGCGCGACGGCGGCCGAGGTCGTCGCACGCCTCAACGCGTTCTACGAGGTGGTGGTTCCGCTGCTCGTCGCGCGCGGTGGGCACGTCAACTCGTTCCTCGGTGACGGACTGCTCGCCGTCTTCGGCGCGCCGAGCCGGCTCGACGACCACGCCGACCGCGCCGTCGAGGCCGCGCTCGACATCGTCGCCGCGGTCGGCAGCGGGGACGGCCCGCGGGTGCCGATCGGGGTCGGGATCAACACCGGCCGGGTGGTGGTCGGGACGATCGGGGGCGGGGGGCGGCTCGCGTACACCGTCATCGGGGACGCCGTGAACACCGCGTCCCGGGTGGAGGCCGCGACCCGGGAGACGGGCGACGACATCCTCGTCACGCAGGCGACGTGCGACCGCCTCACCCGCGACCACGGCACGTTCGTCGCCCGCCCGCCGGTGGACCTCAAGGGCAAGCGCGAGCGCGTCGTGCTGTTCGCGCCCGCGGCCGTCGCCTCGCCACTGGAGGCCGTCGACGATCCCCAGGTGGTGAACGTGGACGTTCATCTGTGACGCACGGTGGCTCGCGGGCGAGTAGTGTGCTGCGCCCATGAGCACGGACACCGAGCAGACGACCCTTCACGGCGGACGCCTCATCGCGCGGCGCCTCAAGGCCCACGGCGTGACGAAGCTGTTCACGCTCTCGGGCGGCCACATCTTCCCGATCTACGACGGCTGTCGTGAGGAGGGGATCGACCTCGTCGACGTCCGCCACGAGCAGTCCGCCGCGTTCGCCGCCGAGGGCTGGGCGAAGGTCACCCGGCAGCCCGGCGTCGCGGCGCTCACCGCGGGCCCCGGTGTCACGAACGGGATGAGCGCGATGGGGTCGGCGCTCATGAACCAGTCGCCCATGCTCGTCATGGGCGGCCGCGCTCCCGCGATGCGCTGGGGGATGGGCTCGCTCCAGGAGATCGACCACATCCCGTTTGTCCGCCCGCTCACCAAGTTCGCCGCGACCGCGCCCTCGACGGCGGAGATCCCCGGGGTCGTCGATGACGCGCTGCTCGCCGCGGTCACCCCGCACAGCGGCCCGGCGTTCGTCGACTTCCCGATGGACCACGTCTTCTCCGAGGCTCCGGAGCCCGCGGACGGCATCACGCTGCCGTCGATGGCCGACGGGCCCGCCCCCGACGGCGCCGCGATGGACCGCGCGATCGCGCTGCTGCGTGACGCCGAGCGCCCGGTCGTGATGGCGGGCACGAACCTCTACTGGGGGCACGGCGAGCGCGCCCTCCTCGCTCTCGCCGAGGAGCTGCAGGTGCCCGTCTTCCTCAACGGGCTCGCGCGCGGCTGCGTCCCCGCCGATCACGATCTCGGCTTCTCCCGCGCGCGCAGCGCCGGCCTGAAGGGCGCCGACGTCGCGCTCGTCATCGGCGTCCCCATGGACTTCCGCCTCGGCTTCGGCGGCTCGTTCGGCGAGGACACCGAGCTCGTCGTCATCGACCGCGCCGAGCCGAGCCGCGAGCACCCGCGCACGGTCACCGCCGAGCTGTACGGCGCGATCGGCCCGATCCTCGACGGGCTGCGGGAGGGTGCTGCCGGAACCGCGGACCGCCACGCCGGCTGGGTCACGGAGCTGCGCGGCGTGGAGACCGAGGCGCGCGCCGGTGAGCAGGCCGAGATGAGCGACCCGCGCGGCCCTCTCCACCCGATGCGGCTCTACAAGGAACTCGCCGACGTGATCGATCGCAACGCGATCATCATCGGCGACGGCGGCGACTTCGTCTCCTACGCGGGGCGCGTCATCGACAGCTACGAGCCGGGCTGCTGGCTCGATCCGGGCCCGTACGGGTGCCTCGGCAGCGGACCGGGCTACGCGATCGCGGCGAAGCTCGCCCACCCGGACCGTCAGGTCGTCCTCCTCCTCGGCGACGGGGCGTTCGGCTTCGCCGGCATCGAGTTCGACACGATGGCCCGGCTCGGGATCGACGTCGTCGGCGTCATGGGCAACAACGGCATCTGGGCGCTCGAGAAGCACCCGATGGAGTTTCTCTACGGGTACTCCGTCGCGGCCGACCTCGCGCCGGAGCGGCGCTACGACGTCATGGTCGAGGCGCTCGGCGGCCACGGCGAGCTCGTCCGCACGCCCGAGGAGATGAAGCCGGCGCTCGAGCGGGCGTTCTCGGCGGGCAAGCCGGCGCTCGTCAACGTCCTCACCGACCCGACCGTCGCCTATCCGCGACGCTCGAACCTCGCGTAGGGGACCCGGAAAAACGAGGAAGCCGCCCCGAGGGGCGGCTTCCACAAGTGGCCCCGACAGGGACGGGCAGGGGTACGTGCCGTGCGGGGGCCGGTTAGGGTGGTCCGAACAGCGGGAGGCGCCGTGTTTGATGCGGCTACGTCCGGACCTATGTGACCGGATGAAGCGGCCTCCCTTGCGGCAGAGCCTCTCTTCACCGGCCACCGGAGTATCGGGCTCGGCCCGCGCTCCGGCAATGGAACGATCGTCCAGACGCGGCCGCGGGACTGGGGAACTTGCGAGAACCGTCGAGGCAGCGGCGTGCCCCAGCCCGGGGGAGCGCTCGGGCCGTGGTGCTCCCGCTCAGCCTCGGCCGGCGCGCTCGAGAGCCGCCCCGCGCAGGATGTCGTGCTCGGAGACGGTGACCGCGTCGAGGCCGAATGCCTCCATCGCCTCGCGCAGGAGCACGATCCCGGGAACGATCGTCGGGGCGCGGTCCGGGTGCAGGCCGGCGACCTCGCGCCGCTCGGAGTCGTCGAGCTGGGCGAGCCGTGCGAGGAGCAGCTCGCACAGGCTTTCGCTGAGCCGGAACCCGTGGACGCGCTCGGGGTCGTAGGGCTCGAGGTCCTGGGCGATCGCGGCGAGCGACGTCGCGGTGCCGGCGACGGCGATCCCGCCGGTCACCGACCTGCGGACGTCGGCGGGGATCGCGGCGGTGAACACCCCGCGGGCCTCGTCGGCGATGTCGGCGAGCTCGTCGGGTCGCGGAGGGTCGTGACGGATGTGGCGCTCGCTCTGTCGTACGACGCCGGCCTGCGTGGAGGCGAAGTAGCGCACGCCCCCGGCGTCGCCGACCACGAACTCGGTCGATCCGCCGCCGATGTCGATGACGACGACCGTACCCTCGTCCCCGAGGTCGCGTTCGCTCGTCGCGCCGAGGTAGGTGAGGCGGGCCTCCTCCTCGCCGGGGATCGTGCGCGCGTCGAGTCCATGGTCGTCACGGACGCGCCGCATGAACTCCGGGCCGTTGCTCGCGTCGCGGACCGCGCTCGTGAGGACCGCCGTGGTCGCCTGGGTCCCGTGGGCGTCGATGAGGCCGCGGTACTCCTCGAGGGCGCCGAACACGCGGTCCATCGCCTCGGGGGCGAGCGCGCCGGTCGCGTCGACGCCCTGGCCGAGTCGTGTGACGGTGGACCGCCTCTCGAGCTCGGTCACGCCTCCGTCCCCGGTGACATCGGCGACGAGGAGCCGTGTCGAGTTCGTTCCGATGTCGACGACGGCGACGCGCATGTCGCGGACCGTATCCGAGGTCTCCGGCGGGGGCTGCGCTCAAGCGGGGTCACGGTCGACCGAGTACCCGACCGACTGCCGCGTGAGGCGCCGACGGACCTGCACACGAGCCACGGAGGGACCCCATGTTCTGGAAGAAGAAGCCGCCGACACTCAGCGATCCGGTGATCGCGGAGCTGAAGACGCGTCTGGAGAGTCTCGACGGCAACTGCCTCGCGGGCCTCGAGCGCGGTCTCTCGGCGATGCGCGACGGCGACCTGACCGTGACGGTGACGCCGGTCACCACTCCGGTGACCGCGAAGTCGGACGACCCCGACGTCCAGGCCCTCGTCGAGATCTTCAACTCGATGCTCGGTCGGGCCCAGACCGCCCTCGAGGGATACAACGAGATGCGGGAGGACCTTCGTGGTGCGCTCGGCGACCAGTCGTGCCTCGACGACCTTCGCTCTCGCCTGCGTTCCCTGGACGGCAACTGCCTCACGAACCTCGAGGCGGGCGTTCGCGCCATGGAGAACGGCGATCTCACCGTCGACGTGCAGCCGGTGACCAAGCCGCTCGAGGCCGCCGAGGGGACCGAGCTCGGCGAGCTCGGCGAGATCTTCAACACGATGCTGGGCCGCGCGCAGTCCGCGCTCGCCAGCTACAACGCGGCTCGCGAGGACCTCCGCGGCGCGCTCGGTGACCACTCGTGCCTCGACGACCTGCGCACCCGCCTGCGATCGCTCGACTCCAACTGCCTCACGAGCCTCGAGGCCGGGGTCCGGGGCATGGAGAACGGCGATCTCACGATCGAGGTCCAGCCCGTTACGACCCCGGTGGCGAGCGCCGACGGCCGGCCGATCGGTGAGCTCGCCGAGGTCTTCAACTCGATGCTTGGTCGTGCGCAGTCCTCCCTGGAGGCCTACAACGCGACGCGCGAGGACCTGCGGTCGGCGCTCGGCGATCGTTCGTGCCTCGAGGACCTGCGGGCCCGCCTGCGTTCCCTGGACGGCAACTGCCTCTCGAATCTCCAGAGGGGCCTCGCCGCGATGAGCGAGCAGGGTGACCTCTCGATCGACGTCCAGCCCGTCACGACGCCCATCAGCGCACAGGACGGCGCGCAGGTCGGTGAGCTCGCCGACGTCTTCAACTCGATGCTCGGACGGGCGCAGACCTCACTCGAGGCCTACAACACGATGCGTGAGGACCTCGCCCGCGTCGCGGGCGTCGTCGAGCTCGTCGCCGCGGGCGACCTGTCGGTCGCGCTCGAGCCGAAGTCCGACGCGGACGTCCTCGGGCAGTCCGTCGCGGGCATGACCACCCAGCTCGGGGGTATCGTCACCGAGCTCACCGCGATGGCGACCGAG
>JBFIDS010000033.1:0-14724 GCA_041603715.1 Paraconexibacter sp.
AGGTCCTCGAGGAGGGTCAGGAGATCCGTGACGATCTCATCGAGGCCTACCAGGATCATGTCGTCGGTTCGACGATCGAGGTGCTGGTGGAGGGTCAGGAGATCCGTGACGATCTCATCGAGACCTACAACAACCCAGACCCGGTCTACGACGAGGTCGAGGCCGCGGTCGTCGGCGCGGCGGAGACCACGGAGACGACCCTCGAGCCGACCACGACGGCGGTGGAGTCGACGGTCACGACGACCACGACCGTGCTGACCACCACGGTCGTCGAGCTCAAGCTCTGGTGAGCGGCCCGCCAGTGCTCTCGCCGGTTTCCGTCTCTGACCCGGCGTGCTCTTCGCGGTCGAATCCACGAGTCGCGTCGCGTCGTTAGACCCCCACTCGAGCGAGGACGCGCGACTCGACCGCTCGCGCCGACCACTGGTGCTTGACCGTTTTTCCCGGAAACCGTTCTGCGGCCCGGTCCGGAAGCTCTGTGGGGCGTAGGGTAGGGTGGCGATGCAACGCCACGCAGCCTCCGCGGGGGGACTCGGACACCGGCTGGTCGGCATTCTGTCGAACGCCCGCGGCGACGAGGACGCCGGATCGGCCGTTCTTGCGGAGGTGGCGCGTGATCTGAAAGCGACACTCGGGGTGCTCTGGGCCTTCGACGCCGGGACGGGCCTGCTCCACTGGAGACTGGATTGGGCGGGCGGCGACGATGTCGATCCGCTGCGGGAGGTCGTCCGGCGGTTGACCTTCGCTCCGGGCGTCGGGCTGCCGGGCCGAGTGCTGGCCGGCGGCGAGCTCACGTGGATCGAGGACATCGCGGCCGACGACAATTTTCCCCGCGCCGATGTGGCCCGGGCTGCGGGGCTGCGATCGGCCGTTGGAATCCCGCTGGTGTCGCCGCAGGGCGTTCTGGGCGTGATGGAGTTCCTGAGCCGGGAGTCCGCCACCCCGACCGGGGAGCAGATCGAGCGGCTGGGCCTTGCTGGAGCCCAACTGGCGGCGTATGTCGCGCACCAGCACATCGAGGACCGCCTGCGGGCAACCGAGGAGGCCAGCGCGTCGATCGTGCAGGCCGCGCTGGATTGCATCATCACAATGGACCACGAGGGCCGGATCGTCGACTTCAACCCCGCCGCGGAAGCGACCTTCGGCTATTCCCGGGAGGACGCGACCGGGGAGGTGCTCGGCGATCTCATCGTCCCGCTCGAGTTCCGTCAGCCCCATCGACGCGCGCTGGAGCGTTACGTGCGTGAGCGCACCCCCGCGATCCTGGGCAGACGGCTGGAGATGGTCGCGCAGCGCGCTGACGGCTCGGTCTTTCCCATAGAACTCACCGTCACCCGTCTGGGCATGCGCGAGCCGCCCGTGTTCGCCGGCTTCATCCGCGACATCACCGAGCGCCGCGCGGCGGAGGACAACCTCGGCGCCCTGCTCGAGCGCGAGCAGGCCGAGCGCGCCCGCGCGACCGCGGCCGAGCAGGCGGCCCGCGAGGTCGCGCAAGCCCTGCAGCACAGCTTGCTGCCGCCACGCCTGCCGGCGGTTGCGGGTCTCGACCTCGGTGCCGCCTACCGCGCAGGCGCGGAGGGCTGGGAGGTCGGTGGCGACTTCTACGACGTGTTCAAGCTCGGCTTGGGTCAGTGGGCGCTGGCGATCGGGGACGTGTGCGGCAAAGGGCCGCGGGCGGCCGCACTGACCGGCAGGGTCCGCTACGCCTTGCGACTCGCCGCCGTACGCGAAGGTTCCCCGAGCGCGGTGCTCGCCGCCGTCAGCGAGGAGCTGTTGGCCGACGAGACGGACGACTTCTTCACCGCCATCTTCGCCACGATCGATCTTCGCGGCGGGCGGGCGGACATCCGCATGGCCGTCGGCGGGCACCCGCTGCCGCTGCTTGTCGGCCGCAACGGGACCGTCACCCCCGTCGGGCGCCCGGGCCCGCTGCTCGGGGCATTTGATGCAACCGCCCTGCATGACGAGGAATTCAGCCTCGGCGAGGAGACGCTCTTGTTCTACACCGACGGCCTGACCGAGGCTCGCACCGCCGATGGGCGTTTCGGTGACGGCCGGCTGGCCGCGCTGCTTGCCTCCGAGGCCCAGCTCGGGCCTCAGGAGCTCGTCGACCGGGTCGCATCCACGGTGCTCGCCGCTCGCAGCGCGGGTGCGGGCGACGACATCGCCATGCTGGCCGTCTCGCCCAGCACAATCTCGCCGTCTGCGTAGTTCGACGAGCCGCGTGCGGCTGTCTCTCGATACGAGCGACGCGGCCAGCGGTAGGGTCACCGTCGCTCACACGGACCGAGCAGACCTCGCGGGCCCTCGGACGAGGCGGTGCAGACGGTAGGTCCCGCTGAGGCCCATGCGATGGGCAGTCGAAGGTGAAGACCTCGGTGTTGCGGCCCCGGGTTCCGCTCGAGGTCTCGGCCTCGTAGGTCGCCACGACCTCATCTTCCTGCTCGATCAGGCGCACGATCACGAAGGGGTCCGGCGCCCGGCGCCCGGCCAGCAGCGAGCGAAGTAGCCGTCGCGATCGAGGTGCGGATCGGGCGGGGCGGAGAAGGCGAAGTCCGCGGCGAGGCGGTCCTCGTAGGAGCTGCGGTCACCCGCGCTGTAGGCCGCATAGGCATCACGGACGAGTTGCTTGCGATCGCCGGCCATGCCGATGCCCTACCCGGCGGAGCACGCAAGCACGCCGGCCGCCCGCCGGGTGACCGCCCGCCGGCGGCGCCCTCAGCGGAGCTTGATCGTGTAGCGCTTGATCTCGCGCGCGCCTTCGCTGTTGGTGAACGTGAGGGTGAGGCGCGCGGTGCGGACCTTCGCTGCCTTGACGCGCCGGATCAGCGAGCGCGAACGGCTGCTGAGGCGCCGGACCCGCACGCTGCGCTTGCCACGCTTGACCGTGTAGGTGCGGCTCAGCAACCGCATCCGGCGCTTGGACGCGCTCTTCGTCGTGCTCGACGGCTTCTTCTTCACGGCCGACGACTTCGCGGACTTCTTCGTCTTCGACGACGACTTCTTCGCGGGGAGGAAGACGTCGACGGCGACGCGCATCTTGCCGCGCGCCTCGGACTCCCAGCGGACGAGCAGGCCGCGGCAACGCTTCGAGGACGCCCCCTTGCCGCACAGCAGCGAGTTGGAGCGGATCGTCGAGCCGGGGACGTCGAGCTCGGTGAGGCCGGTGTCGTCGTCGACGATGATCCCCAGGCCGGTCGCCGAGGCGACCCGGGCGTTGAAGGGCTCCAGGAGCACGACCGTGAAGTCCTCGTTGGACTCGATCTCGCTGTCGCCCTTGACGAGGACGCGGATCGTCTTCGTGCTCTCGCCGGGGGCGAAGGTCAGCGCGCCCTGCGCCACCTCGAAGTCCTCGCCGGCCGTCGCCGTCCCCGGCACGGTGGCGTACTTCACGGCGACGGGCCGGGCCAGGGGCCGGTCCATGCGCACGGTGAACTCGGCCGCGCGCGTCCCGGAGTCGCCCTCGCGGACGGGGCTGCCGTCGCTGATCGCGAGGTTCGGCGTGGCCCCGGGAGTGAGGTCGTCATCGACGATCGCGATCGTGGCGACGACGCTCGCTCCGGGGGTGGCCGTGTCGCTGACGACCAGCGCGAACGTCTCGACGTCCTCGATGACCGTGTCGGAGGCCACCGGGATCGACACGAACTTGACGGTCTCGCCCGGGTTGAACGTCACCGAGCCGTTCTGTCCCGCGTAGTCGATCCCCGCCAGGGCCGTCCCGTCGCGGGTCACGTACGCGGCGGTCAGCGGCCGGCTGCTCGCCGCCGTGAGGCCCACGGTGACCGTCGCCACCCCCGCACCTTCGATGACCGCGAGGTCCTGGACGACGATCGCGGGCGTGGCATCGTCGTCGGTGATGGTGACGAGGCCGTTCGCGGCGGTGATGTTGCCGCCCTGCGGGGCGGTGAGGTTGACGTTGAACGTCTCGTCGAGCTCGTCGAGCGCGTCACCGTGGACCGGGACCTCGATCGCTCCCACATGCTGGCCGGCGGGAACCGTCAGCCGCGTGTTCGCGGGGATCGCGTCGTAGTCGCTGCCCGCGGTGGCGGTACCGTCGGCGCTCGCGACGGCGACGCTCACGTCCTGCGGGCTCAGGGCGCTGAGGGCGACGATGAGCCGGGCGGTCTGCGTCGTGCCCGGGCCGCCCTCCGTCACGGTGGTGCCCGCGATCGTGATGTTGGGACCGTCGTCGTCGCGGATCAGGCCGACGGCGGTGTTATCGGCGATCGTCGCGTTCGTCGGATCCGACAGGATGAGGGAGAAGCTCTCGTCGGTCTCGTCGATCGTGTCGCCGACGATCTGCACGTTGACGAACTGGCTCACGGTGCCGGGGTTGAACGTGGCCGTGTTCGTCGTGTGCGTGTAGTCGCCGGGAGAGACGGCGGTGCCGTTCGCGGTCGTCCACTTCACCGTGATGGGCTTGCCGCTCGCGCGCGAGAGCTTGATCCGGAACCCGATCAGGGACGTCGCGTTCGTGTGCTCGGTGGCGGAGGCGTCCTCGACGGTGAGCGTCGGTGGGTCGTCGTCGTCCTGGATCGTCGCGGTGCCGAACGTCGGTGGCGGGATCGTCGCGCCGCCCGTGGCGGTCGTCAGCTGGAGGGTGAAGCTCTCGTCGTTCTCGTCCAGTTGATCGTCGATGAGCTGCACGTTGACCGTCTTGGTCAGGGGGTCGCCGGGGTTGAACGTCAGGGTCGTCTGGGGGAGGGCGACGTAGTCCAGGGAGGACGTGGCGGTGACGCTGCTCGTGTGCACGTTCACCGTGACCGTGTTGCCGACGGCCTCCGACAGGGTCACCGTGAACGTCGCGACGCCGGCGCCCTCGGACACCGTCGGCGAGTCGACGCTGAACGTCGGGGCGGCCTGCGCCGAGGCCGCCGGGAGCAGCACCACCGACACGCACGCAGCCGCGATCGTCGCCATCACGGCACGCAGCCGCGGCACGGACACCCCTGGACCCATTGGCGCATGGTGACGTGTTTGCAGTGCGACGTGCAACCGGGAACCCGGATCAAGGTCGCGGGTCGATGTGCGACAGCGCGGAGAGAACCGATGCGACGCGGGACGGGCTTCGCTACGGTGCCACGCATGGGAGCGTCGACGAGGGGGTGGGCGGCGGCTGTATGCACGGTGGTCGCCGCGCTGTACGCGGCCGGAGCGGCGCAGGCGGCGACGTCGTCGAGTGCGCGCTGGCTGCCGAATACGCCGAATGCGTCGTGGGTGTACGCCTGGACCGACAACGGCTTCTCGCCGGTCGTGACCCGGGAGCGCTACACGGTCGTCGACCGCACCGACACGGCTGTGAAGCTCGGCTGGACGACGGCCGACACCGGCAGCGACCCAGGGGCCGCGCCGAGCGAGGGCTCGATCGACTACCGCTACACCGAGAGCGGCCTCGTGAACACGAACTGGTCCAGCACGCCGCCGCCCCCGCAGTTCCCCGTCCTGTGCGCGTCAACCACGAGCTGCGGCAACAGCCTCGCCGGGGCCCACTACCAGCTCATCTGGGGCAGCCGGTCCCCGCTGCTCCAGGAGCCGCTCGTGCGCGGCGCCGAGTGGTCGTCCCTCGGGGGGCAGGGCAACGACGTCGCGAGCACGAACCGCTACCTGGGCCGCGACCGGGTGACCGTTCCCGCGTTCCCGCGTGGCGTGTTCGCCGCGAAGGTCGAGTCCGACATCACGCAGGCCGGTGCGCTCGGCGATCCCTACGGCAGCGGCCTGCGGACGACCTGGTGGGTCTACGGGGTCGGTCCCGTGAAGATCGACTTCCTCCATGTGGGCGGCCAGCGCAGCGTCGCCGAGCTCCAGGCGACGAACCTGAAGCCGCGCACGGCGCCGTCGGACCGCGCGCGGTTCCCGCTGCGCAGCGGATCCAAGCGCCGCTATCGCTACACCAACACGAAGCACATGAAGCGGGCCTCGGTCCAGGAGTTCACGGTCGGCGGCGTCGTCAACAGCACGGCGCGCGTCGACGTGCGGGACATCTCGGGGCCGATCCGGGTGCGCGGCAGCTACGTCTTCAGCACCGGCCGGTCCGGCATCACCAACCTGTCCGTCGCGACGTCCAGCGCGTCCCGCGTGAAGTTTCCCAAGCTCGGGCCGCGCAAGCAGCCCGCGAGCCGCCGCCGGCACTTCTTCACGCCGATGGACCTCGCGGTCTACGGCATCAACCCGGTGCTCCCGGCCTATCCCCGCAAGGGCGAGACGTGGAAGGCGTCCAAGTCGAGCCGCGACTACAAGGTCTACGGGGTGACCGGCAGGTCGAAGGTCATCGGGAACCAGCGTGTCCGCACGCCGGCCGGCCGCTTCACCGCGCTGCTCGTCGAGACGAAGATGACCCAGAAGGGCTACCGCTTCGGGTCGGGCGTGCGGAAGTCGTGGTTCGCGCCCGGTGTCGGGCTCGTGAAGCTCCAGTTCCGCCACCGCGACGGCAGCGTGTCGAAGGTCGACCTCCTCAAGCGATGACGGGGTGGGCTCGGTTCGCGGTCCTCGCCGTGGCGGCCGCGATCGCGGGCTGCGGCGGGACGTCGGACCTCGATCGCGTCCGGGGCTACCTGGAGGACGTCGACGCGGTGTACCGCACCGCCGACCCGCGCTTCCGGGCCGCCAACGAGACGTACCGCAGGTTCGCCGAGGGCGAGCTCAAGGGGGAGAAGGCGGAGTTCGACCTGCTGCGCGCCGAACTGGCGATCGAGGAGGCCCGCCAGAAGGTGGCCGCCCTCACGCCGCCGGTGCCGGCCGAGCGCCTCCATCCGCTCGTGGTCCGGGCCTACCAGCTCAACGTCCTCATGGCGGCCGAGACGCGGCAGCTCGCCCACTTCGTGCCCCGTGCCGAGTCGATCGTCGAGCGCGTGGACAAGGCGAGGCGCAAGCTCCGCAAGGACCTCGGGGCGGCCGGCGGGCTCGAACGCCAGAGCAGGGTGCTGCGGACCTACGCGCGCCGGGTGACGACGCTCCGCGCGGAGCTCGCCGCCCTGCGGCCGCCGCCCGCGCTCGCGGCGGCGCGCCGGACCCAGCTCGACGTCATGGCGAACACCCGCAAGCTGACGCTGCAGCTCGTGCGCGCGATCGGGCGGCAGGACAAGCCGACGATCGAGCGCCTGCTCGACCGGTTCGCCACGGCCGGGGACCCGGACCCGGAGCGGGAGCGCTGGCAGAAGGGCGCGATCGAGGCCTACCGGCAGCGGATCATCGACATCGATCGTGCCACGGCGGCCGCGACCGCCGAGCGCGCCCGGGTCATCCAGGCCGTGAGCTGAGCCGCCGCGCCGCGGCGCCGCGCCCCGGCGCCGAGCCGCGGCGTTGACCCGCGGCGTTGACCCGCGGGCCGGACCCTGAGAGGGTCGGTCGATGACCCGGGACCCGGTCGTCCGTCCCCTCGCCGCGGTCGCCCTCGCGGCCCTCGCCCTCGCCGGCTGCGGGGACGACGACGGCGGCGCTTCCAACCCCGCCCCGCCTCCGGGCCCTGTCCCGCAGGCCGCGGGGCTCAGCGGGCAGACCGAGGCGACCGCCGTCCTGGAGGAGTTCCTCGGCGCGCTCGTCGCCGACGACGGCGCACGCGCCTGCGGGCTTCTCAGCGCGCGTGGCGTCGGGGTCGTCGAGGAGGGCGCCCTCATCAGCTCGCCACCCGGGGGAGGGCCGTGCGCGGACGTCGTCGTCGACTCGTTCGGCAGTCCCGAGGAAGGGGTCGCCGACGGCCTGCGCGTCGTCACGGCCGAGCGCTCGACCGACGGGTCGCTGCGGCTCTCGTGGGTGAACGAGGACTCGCCGGCGATCGGCGCTCCGACGATCGCCGTCCTGCGCAAGGAGGGCGCGGACTGGCGACTCGACTCGACCGGGATGCCCTGACCCGACCGCGCCGCCGGGCGTCACCGTCGCAGGACGAGGTGGGTCACGTGGGGCGTGACCCGGCTGCGCACGGGCGTCAGCTCGATCCCGGCGGCGTGCGCGAACAGACGTTCGCCGCCACCGGCGACGAACGGCGAGATGTGGAGGCGGAGCTCGTCGACGAGTCCGGCGGCGAGGTACTGGTCGAGCACGCTGGGACCGCCGGCGATCGAGACGTCCTCCGACGTCCCATGATGTACGCGCCGGCCGCGGTGATGCGCGCGATCTCCTCCGCGTGCTCGTCGGCATGGTCGAACATCCACGCGTGCAGATGGCTCGGCTCGAGATCGCCGAACGGACGCTCGCGGCTCTGGTTCCTGCCGCTCGCGTAGCCGTCGAGCGTGATCGTCATGTCGGCGTGGACCTCGGGCATGTCTCGTCTTCAGTGCTGGTCAGCGCGCGGGGCGTGCGCGCCGGTTCGTGATCGGCTCGTAGTCCCGGCAGGGCTGGCCGCGCAGCGACGGGCACGGCGGCAGGGGCGTCGGGACCCGCAGGCCGGGGACGACGGGCAGCACGACGCGCGACGGGCGCTTGCGCGAGAAGGCGAGGGAGACGGTCGCGCCGCCGGTGTGCGGCTGCGCCTCGGCGAAGTCCCACACCGGCTGGTCGCCGTGGGGCGAGGAGATCGTCACGCGGATCCGCGAGCCCTTCCGGTAGGCGTGCCCCTGGTAGTAGAGCGGGACGACGACCTTCGTGTAGCGCTTGCTCGGCACGGGGCGGCGGTCCTTCCGGCGCAGGCTCAGGACCGGGGCGAGCGGGGTGCTCTTCCCGGCGTCGAGCTTGCGCATGCTCGTCCGCAGCCAGCCGCCCTGCACGAACGTCTCCTTGCCGTCGGGGCGCACCTCGCTGACCGTCGCCGCGAGGTCGACGTTGCGCTTCGTCGCGCGCAGCCACGCGTGGACCGCGCCCGCTCCGGCGACGACGGTGTCCTCGGAGAGCGGCTCGCTCACGTACGAGAGCGCGGTCCCGTCCTGAGGGGTGCGCCACCGGTACGGCGGCGTCGGGGTCCACAGGCCGTCCTTCCCCGCGGACGTGTTGCCGGTGAAGCTCGTCGACGGGCGCGACCCCGGACCCCACCGCAGCGCCTCGGCGCGATGCGCGCGGGGGCGGGAGCTCCGCAACGTCCCGCCCGGCCCGAAGTACCACGTCCGCGCCGTCGCCCCGGGCGGCGGGTACGAGGGGAAGGAGTGCTCGAAGCCCGCGTAGGGCAGGCCCGGTGCGCCTCCTGCGCCGTTGTCGAACAGCAGCCGGACCGGCGGCTGGCGCTCGAACAGCTCTCGCGCGGCCCGGTGGGTCGGCTGCTGCTGGACGGGATCGGGCGGCAGGGTGACGTCCTGGGCGCCCATCGCCTCCGAGTAGATGAGCGGTGCGGCCGCGCGCAGCAGGGGCGCGGCGGCCGCCGGGTTCTGCTCGGCGACGTAGAGGTGCAGGAAGTCGAACCAGCGCGTGAGGATCTCCGGCGCGAGCGAGTCGACGTGCGTCCCGTTGGTGAACGTGAACCACTTCTTCCGCGCGCTCGTGAAGCGCGACGCGAGCGTCGGGCAGTGCCCCCCGGTCTGCTCGTCCGTGTACTGGCAGACGAGGAACGTCGGTGCCTCGATCTCGTCGACGAAGGTCGCCGGCGCGAGCGGGTCGGCCACCTCGGGCACGTAGAAGCTGTTCGCCCGCAGCTTGCCCATGAGGTCGAGCGCCTGCTCGTGCATCACCTGGTTCTCGCGGCACACCTCATCCCCGGCGAGGATGCGCTCGTGCGCCCACCGCTGGCCGCCCGCCGGGCCGGCCGGGAGCGCGTCGCGGATGCGGTCCTTGCCCCATTCGAGGGCGAAGCCGGTGTTGAGGATCCCGCCCGGGTAGAGCGTCGTCTGCGTCGCGTCGATGACCGACAGGGGGGAGATCGCGGCGAGGCTCGGCGGGTTGTACCGGGCGGTGAACAGCTGGCTGATGCCGCCGTAGGAGATGCCCATCATCCCGACCTGGTTGTTGAGGACCCAGGGCTGACGGGCGATCGTCTCGATGACGTCGTAGCCGTCGAGGCCCTGGAGCGGCTCGAAGAAGTCGAAGGCGCCGCCCGAGCAGCCGGTGCCGCGCATGTTCACGTTGACGACCGTGAAGCCCATCAGGTTCGCGATGAGCGCGATCCCGCTCTCGGGGCCCTTCGGGTCGGCGTAGCCGTAGCCCGCGTACTCGATGAGCGTGGGCGTGGGCCCTGCCGGGATCGCGGGCACCTCGATCCCGAGCGCCTTCGTCACGTCCTGGGGCGGGCGCACCGAGATGGCGAGCTTCGTCCCGTCCCGCGTCGTGAGGTAGCCGTAGCCGCTCGAGGGGATGACCTGGTCGTAGACGTCGGTGCTCGGCGGCGCCGGGCTCACAGGCAGCACGGTGATCGGGCCGGACTCCTCGCTGCCGACCCGCACGCGATAGCCCCCGCCGGGCTTCACGTCGCGGAACAGCGCACCGCCGAGCGACGCGGCCTGGGTCTCGCCGACCGTCCGTCCGGCTGCGTCGGCGAGCGACACGCCGGCGCCGTCCGCGAGCCCGGTGACGTACACCTGCTCGACGCTGCCGCGCGCCGTGAACGCACCGGCGGGACTCGCGGCGAGGAGGGTGGCGGCGACCCCCGCGCTGATGAACGCAGCCGTTCTACGGACCATGGGCAACTCAACCACGTCCGGACCCCCGAGTCCAGTTCGCCCCTGGTGCTCGGCCAGGGCGCGCCGCCCCGGCCGGTGACCGCCCGGTGACGATGGTTCGTCGGGGACCGCAGCCACGGCCGTCGATCGCCTGCTCGTCTCACGCCGCCGCGGCGACGAGCGCGGCCCCCGGAAGCTCGTAGCCACCGTCGGCCGTGAACGGGGCGAAGGCCTTCGTGAGGCGATCCCCGAGTTGCACGCGCTCGGCGTCCGGCAGGCCGCGGAGCGCCATGGCGATCGGCCCTGCCGTGTCGGCGACGATGGCCAGGTACTCCGCGACATCGGAGAACCGGAAGCGCATCGGGATCTCCTCGATGCGGTTCTCGGCGAAGCCCGCCCGCCGCAGGAGATCGTGCACGCGGTCGGGGTCGGCGAGCGCGAAGAGGCCCGCCCGCCCCTGGTCCGGCGCGGGGAGACGCCCCGACTCGGCGAGGGCCGTCGCGCCGACCGCGAAGAACGGGTTGCGCTCGGGAGCGCCCCAGACCGCGAGGGTCAGCCGGCCGCCCGGCCGCAGGACCCGATGCGTCTGGGCGAGTGCAGCGCCAGGGTCGTTCATGAGCATGTAGCCGAACCGGCAGAGCACCCCATCGACCGAGTCCGTGTCCAGGTCGTTGCGCTCGGCGTCGACGATCCGGTACGTGACGTTGTCGACGCCGAGCACGGCGCCCCGGCGGCGGGCGGCATCGAGCATCGCGGGGGAGAAGTCGGTCGAGATGAGCCGCCCCTGCGGACCGATGCTCGCCGCCGCCTCGAAGCCCGTCTCGCCGACCCCGGCGGCGAGCTCGAGCACCGTGTCGCCAGGCTGCGGAGCGAGCTCTCGGAGCATCCAGGCCCGCACCGGGGCGCAGACCTCCTCGACGAAATCCTGCCGACGCTCCCAGGTCGGGGCGATCGTCTCGGCGACCTCGTAGTCCATCGTGTGCGGCGCCTCGCGTGCCATCGCTGCCTCCTCGAGTCTGTGACGGTCCGGTCTCGAACATATGACCGTCTCGCGCGCCTCACATCGCCTGAATTGACCAATCCGGTGCCGCAGGTCCGTGGTCCATCCGCACCAGACGGCTCAGAGGAGGTCCTCCTCGTGAGCGAGGGCACCCGCCTCCGTGCGCGACGACACCCCGAGCTTCGCGAAGATGTTCTGCAGGTGGCGGGCCACGGTGTGGACGCTGATCACCAGCTCGTCGGCCACCTCCCGGTTGCTGCGTCCGGCCGCGACGAGACGCAGGACCTCGACCTCGCGGGCGGTCAGGCCGTGCGCGTCGGCGGACCGGCCGTCGAGCAGGAGCCTGCTCACGCGAGCAAGGTCGGGCGCCGCTCCCAGCCGGGCGAACGTGTCGCGCGCCGCCTCCAGTTCGAGCGTCGTCCCTTCGTCGTCCCCGAGCGCGCGGCAGGCGAGACCGATCCGCATTCGCGTTCGCCCCAGCTCATAGGGCGCACCCAGCCGCTGCCACGCCCCGGCGGCGCGGCGCAGGTGGACGAGGGCGGCGGACGCGTCGTCGTCGGCGGCGAGTGCGAGGGTCCCGCGGGCGTCCGCGGTGAGCGCCTCGATGAGTGGGCCCGACCGGTGCTCTTCGATCCGCTCGATCTCGCGACCGGCTTGGCGTCCGGCGTCGATCGCTCCGGTGGCGAGGGCGATCTCGAGCCAGGCAGGCAGCAGACGCGCGTGGTCGGCCGGCGTGACTGCTTCGTCGAGCGCCCTTCGGATCGACGCGACCGCCGCCTGCGCACGTCCCTGGGCGAGCCGCAGGAGAGCGAAGCCGGGTTGCGGCTCACGACCGCGCGCGCTCGCCTCACGGAACGCCCGCTCCGCCTCGGCGAGGTCCCCGCGCAGGCGGTGGAGCTCCCCTTGCCGGTAGCGGGCCTCGGCGGCCGCTGCGCGGTTGTGTCCCCGATCACTGCGCTCGACCGCCCGTCGCGCCTCGGCGAGGGCGCCGGACCAGTCACCGTGCAGCTGCATCAACTCGGCGCGGTGCAGCCGACAGCGGCCGGTGAACGCCACCATGTCGGGTTGCTCGGAGCACCAGTCGGCGAGGGTCGCCGTCCACTCACCGGCGCGGCCAGGGTCGAAGGCGTCCTGGCAGGCGAGGATCACGCCGCAGTAGACGATGCCGGTCACGATCGGCGCGAGTTCGCCGGTGGCGGCCGCGACCATCGCCTCGTCGAGCAGCGGCAATCCTTCGGCGGCGCGGCCCTGGCGGATGAGGATCTGGCCCTGCAGCTGGCCCGCGAGGGCGAGCAGGTTGCGATCACCGAAGCGTTCCGCCGTCGCCGCGGCGTCCGCGGCCGCGGCCTCGGCCGCAGCGAGGTCCCCGGCGGCATCGTGCCGGAATACCGCCGGGATCAACAGATAGCCGCGCTCGACGCACTCGACACCCACGCGTTCGACGATCCGGCCGGCGCGAGCCAGCCACCCGCTCGCCCTCGCGGTCTCACCGCCCAGGGCGAGATGGACACCGATCCAGAACGCGCAGCGCACCGCGCTCAGCCGATCGTCCGCGTCGAGGTACGACCTGTGGCTGCGCTCGAGCACGTCCACGTAGGTCTCCGCACGACCGAGCATGTAGGCGCAGGTGGCGAGCACCTCGAGATCTGCGGCATCGAGCGACGTCGCGCGGTCGGCGGCGCAGAGCGATCGGTAGGCGGCGGCCCACGACCGCCGCTGGTAGGCCGCACGGCCCCGCTCGAGCTCCTCGGTGGCCGGGGAGCCTGTTCCCTTGGCGTTCTCGGGCTCCACCGCACCAAGGCTAGCCCCACGGATGCCCTCTGGGAACGGGCGCGCATGGCGGCACCCGGCTCGTTCGGTGCACCCCTTCCGGGTCGGCGGTCTCCATCATCGATGGCACGACCTGAAGTCGCGAGAAATCAGTAGTTCCTACGGACCCCGGGTCCTCGTGACAGCGACACGCGTTGCCGATACACCTCGGGATGCTGCGTTCTCGCACGATCCTCCCACGCGACCTCGCCCGGGGGCGCCTCGGCCTGTGGGCGCGCGGCGCCGCCCTCGTGGGCCTCGCCGCCTACGTGCTCCACACCGCGGCAGGTCTCGGCGGCGCGGCGGCCGAACCCGTCTTCCAGACCTGGGTCGATCTCGGGCTGATCCTCGGAGCGGGCGTCGCCTGCGTGCTGCGTGGCGTCTCTCGCGAGGACGAGCGATGGGCCTGGATCCTCATGGGGACCGGGATCCTCGTGTGGGCCGCCGGGGGCCTTGTGCACCAGGCTCTCGAGGCCGCGTCGGCCACGGTGCCGATCCCGTCCGCGGCCGACGCCCTGTGGCTGACGGCCTACCCGCTGATCTACGCAGCACTCGTCCTGCTCGTCCGCAGCCGGCTTCCCGGCGCGGATCGCTCGCTCTGGCTCGACGGCGCGATCGGCGCTCTTGCCCTCGCCGCCGTCGCCGCCACCCTCGCGCTCGAGCCCATCATGGACGCGACGACGGGTTCCTTCGGCGTCGTGGCGACCGGCCTCGCCTACGTCGGCGCCGACCTCGTCCTGCTCGTCCTCGTCATGACGGTCTTCGGCCTCTTCCGCTGGCGGCCCGCGCCGGAGTGGCGGCTCATGGGCACCGGGCTGCTGGTCCTCGTCTCGGTGGACTGGCTCTATCTCCTGCAGACGGCGAAGGGCACGTACGTCGAGGGCGGCGTGATGGACGTCATGTGGCCGGCCGGCTTCATCCTCATCGCGTTCGCCGCGTGGCGCCCACCCGGTCGGCGGGAGGTGGTCCCCGTCCCCGGGCTGCTCCCCGCGGTCGTGCCCACCGCGGCGACGATCATCGCCGTCGTCCTGCTCGCCTACGACCACCACTCCCGCATCGAGACGGTCGCGGTGGTGCTCGCCTCCCTCACGCTCATCATCGCCTCCCTGCGCCTGTTCTCCGCGTTCGTCGAGAACCAGCGCCTCCTCGCGAGCAGCCGGCACGAGGCACTCACCGATGCGCTCACGGGGCTCGGCAACCGCCGGCTGCTCATGCGCGACCTCGCGCGCACCCTCGGCACCGCGACCCCCGGTGACCCGGTCGCGATCGTGCTCATGGACCTCAACGGGTTCAAGGGCTACAACGACGCGTTCGGGCACCCGGCCGGCGACCAGCTCCTCAGCCGGCTGGGGGCGCGCCTCGAGCGCGCCGTGGCCGGGGAGGGGACCGCGTACCGTCTCG